>CAYOAB010000118.1:0-1507 GCA_964401875.1 Microcaldota archaeon | reverse complement strand
ATTTAGAACAAGAAGAAGATGGAATAAAATATATTCCATTATGGAAATGGTTGTTAAATCGTAAGGAAAATTAATTATAACCATAAATATACTCTTCAACCATACTCATATCCATAATGTTACAAACTTTATTGGGATCAATGTCATACATGTAATACATATAACTACATTCACCTAAACAAGGTTCCAAAAATTCCTCATCGGTTTCATCCATAATATCAGAACCATATGTTTGTTTAAATTGTAATAATTGTTGGTTACACGTATCATAACAACTTGTGTATGCACTTTTTTTACAACAAGTTGAGAAATGTGTATTATAATTGTATTCTTTAACTGTCTCTAAACAAGTACTATAACAATTTGGATCCGGATAATCACTGAAAGCCATATTATCCATTTTTTCACATACTAAAGAACATGTTTCACCATACGTGCCGTAAGGACATGTTGATGAAAGTGTAGAAGTGGTAGGCCCACAACATCCCATAAAGAAAATTATTCCTATTAAACCAAATAATAGATGTTTCATAATAAAAAATAACATACTAATTTTAAAAAGGTTATTCAGTTATAATATTCTGTATGTTAATATTACCTTCTGAGGTTAGGTTAATTGAAATGTTAGTGGCGTTCGTCGCATTATACTTAACAATATTTTACATATTACTTTACATAAAATACAGAATGGAAATTAAATCTTCCCCAGAAGATAAGGGGTATAAACCTAAACTTTCCGTTGTGATTCCTGCTTATAATGAAGCAAAGGAAATACCTAAATGTATAGAATCAATTTTAGCATTAAATTATCCAAAAGATAAAATTGAAATTATAGTTGTTGATGATGGTTCAAAGGATAATACTTTAGAAATCGCGCAAGGTTATGAAAAAATCGGTGTGAAAGTATTCACCAAGAAAAATGAAGGTACTGCCGCAGCAACTAAAAATTATGGTATTAAGAAAGCAACAGGTGACATTATTGCAACTTTAGATGGGGACTCTTACGTGCACCCTGAAGCAGTTAACAACATGATAAATTATTTTAACGATGATAGCGTAATGGCCGTAACTGCGTGCATTAAAGCATATTCAAGGAAAGGAACCAACTTATTAACAAGTGTTCAAAGGGTAGAATATATATTCACTTTATTTTCAAGGAAAATATTAAGTTCAATTGAAGCAGTTAATGTAACCCCTGGGCCGTTCAGTATGTTTAGGAAAGAAGTGTTTGAGAAAATTGGATATTTTGATGTAACAAACATTTTGGAAGACCAAGAGTTTGCAATGAGAATGCAAAAACATCACATGCGCATTAAATCATCAATGAATGCGGAAGTTTACACTGACGTTCCTTTCACTTTTAGAGAATTGCTTAAACAGAGGACAAGGTGGCACCGTGGAGGGTTACACAATTCATTAAAATATTTAGAATTGATTGGCCCAAGGTACGGGGACATGGGTATAATTGTTATGCCTTTAACACTCGTAGCGATTTTACTATTGTTTA
>CAYOAB010000117.1:0-1526 GCA_964401875.1 Microcaldota archaeon | reverse complement strand
AATCGATGCTGCAGTCGCCGCCTTCATCAATGTGAGGGTAGCTTTTTGATCAGCACCATTAGAAATACGAGTAAATAAACAATATGGAGATGCTTTAAGATGATTTACTGCTGCAATGCCAGAGTAATCTTTAACTTCATCATCTCTATTTATTTGTGTACCAAATACGCCTTCAAAATCATTAGTGATAAGCGTCGGCACGTTAACAGGTCCCCAGTTTGCAACACCAACGAATCCTGCAATAGTACCTGTTAATTTAGTTTCGAGTAAGGTTACTTCTACGCGTTCTTCGTATTTAAAACCTTTACCTCTGATATCGCTTACAGTTTCAGCCATGGCCTTACTATGCCTCCTACTTTATTTCCTTCATTATTATAACGTTTTTATCTGCTAATACTTTGAGACTTTCTGGAATAGTCTCAAGAGTAATGGTTATTGACATTCCTTTTTTTGGAATTATGAGTGTGTTGTATTTATCTATTGGTACATTAATTGAAACATACGCTTTGCTACTGATTGAATAATTTTTCATAGTTTCTCTCCGAAGTACTTTACTATTTTATATTACATCAAAATCATTAAACGCAACATTTATTTTTCAGGATAAATGTATTTTTCTATAATTTCATTCATACCATTAATGTCTTTTTCTTGCATTTTTGATACTACTCCAACTGACATCGCAATTGGAACTCTATAAATATTATATGGAACTATTGCGTGTGCTGTAATTGTGAATACTGTTTTTATTGCATCACGAGTCTCCTTCATATCGAGACCTTCAATCGCAGTTTCATCAGTTATTTTTGGGTCCAATTTAATTGGAATTAACAAATAACTATTCCTATCATTAATTACAGTTTTGCCATTAATGACACTCGTGTCTGGGAAGTATACAAGTGATATCTCACCATATGGTATACTTTGCAACATATCATGAATAATACTATCTCTCTCACGTATTGTATTACTCCATAAATTAAAACTAAATGTAACATCAAAGTGCATTGGTGAACGCATTATTGCTATTGTGTTCGTATTAGGGTCAAACGATTCTTTGCTCCACATAACGGTGCCAAGGCGTTCCATCGTCATGACTCTATTCATGTCTGCGGTCCAGAAATTTAACATTGGTAATGTTACTTTTCCATTTATTTGTTGGATCATGAATCGGAAAGCTTCTCTTGGAGTGCCATAAATTACTTGAAGAGTGCGAGGTAATGTTGCATCATCCCATTTAACCTGATTTTTAAAACGTTCAGAGAAGAATTTTGCTATTTCTAAAATGTATACACCAAATAGATGGTAAGGTAGTGCATCTTGTGCTTCGTACATGTATTAAACCTTTTTTAATGCCTTTTGAACTTCATTATTAAATTTAATGTCCATATTATTTGGTTGAAAATAATATGCCGCATCTTTTAATTTTTCATCTTTTGGATTTATGTTACCTGCTTTCTGAATGTAGGCAACAATTTGGTCATTAACTCCTAGACCTGTACCATGCCATTGTGCCGTTAAAATAT
>CAYOAB010000116.1:0-1535 GCA_964401875.1 Microcaldota archaeon | reverse complement strand
TGTTTATTGTGTTCGTCATGGTGGGATTATATGTAATGTTCCCTTCCCCTTACTTGTATGCTCTTGGTGTTAATTCACTACTATTAAATGTTCATTGGATTACTTTCGTAGGTTTAAGTGTATTCGCATTAAACTTCTTATGGATATACAAAGGTATACAATATTTCAAAGAAGAAAAAGTTACTTTGCTTGAAATTATAATATATGTTATTGCCTATTCTTATTTGGTAACAATATATTGGATTTCAGCATTGTTAAAGGAAATAACTAGAGAGAAAATGTCATGGTGATTATGAATGGAAAGAAAAGTTAATTTACCCATATATATACTTACGTTTGTAATAACGGTAATTATTTTTGCTATTGGTTTCTGGTTCGGAACAGTTTACGATTCAATGATGAGTGAAAACATTGAACTCCAAATTTCAGAAGTTTCATACCAGTTACTTTCAATGCAATTGTTTTACTTAACTGGTGAAAGTGTAGAATATTGTGACTTTTATAAATCTGAACTTGACAAGATTGATTCTACAACTGCACAGTTAGGTTATGAATTAACATTTCTTGAGGAAACTAAAGGGTACACAAACCCTGAATTGAAAGATAAATATTTCGTTCTTGAAACCACTTCACTTAGTGTTAATAGGAAAATATCTGAGATTTGTGGTTCCGAAGATAAGGAATTGTTATACTTCTATTCTAATGAAAAGTGTGGTGAAGATTGTATAATTCAAGGCCGTGAATTGCTTAAATTGAAAGAAAATAAAAACGTTAGAATCTATTCATTTGATTGTACAATAGATAGTCCTATTGCCAATTCATTATGTAAAAAGTATAATGTAAAGGCCTACCCTACAATAGTAACAAATGATAAAATACTTGTTGGATTACATAAATATAATGAACTTTTAGTTGGAATACATTTTTAAATAAAAATCCATTTTATTTTTTCTCATATAAATATATTACCCCCTTTTCAGAAGGAATTATATATAATTACATAAACAAGAATATATATAAAAAGAATAAAGTCCTAATATATACATGAATTTGAAATCCTACTTAACAATATTTGTTATATTTAGCTTGATTACCTCATTAAGCTTTGCATTCTGTGGAACTGGTGATGGTTCAATTGGAAATCCATATTTGATATGTACTCCTGATGATTTAAATCAAACACGAGACGATTTAACTGCGCATTATAAGTTAAACAATTCAATTGATTTAGATGTTGCACCATATAATACTGGAGAAGGTTGGCTACCTATTGGTAATTGGACTGACTTTGGACCATATTGTTTTCAAGGAAATTTTGATGGTGATAATTTCATAATTTCAAATTTATACATAAATAGACCAACAAGTGATACCGTAGGTTTATTCGGAAGTATTAAAAATTCTAACATTTCTAATATGAAATTAATAAATGTAAATATCACTGGTAAGATTGTAGGGGGGTTAGTGGGAAGAACAAGTGGAACTGATTATATAAATAATTCTTATATTATGGGAAATATTAATGGTACTCAACG
>CAYOAB010000115.1:0-1557 GCA_964401875.1 Microcaldota archaeon | reverse complement strand
TGTGATTTAGTATGGTTAATTCTTTTAGTTGAAGCTGTGTTGATAGGATACTTCCAAAGGGAAAATAAAAGAAAGTATATGTTTGTTGTAATGCCTATAGTGCCATTACTTATTGCTTTAATCATACTTCCTGTTATTGGTGTTTTGTTAGGTTCCATAGAATTGGGTTTCTCCATGTATTTCTATTATAGGAAAAAGGCCCGTGACCGTGAAGAATATGAAAGAGCAAAAGAGGAGTTATAATGAAGAAACTATTATTTTTTATTTTACTTTTTACATTTTGTTTTGCTAATGTTTACGTTGATTCTAATGTTAATGAAATTTTAGATGAAGATGGAAAAGTAAGCATAATTGTTATGTTTAAAAAAGAGGATGTAAAATCAATGAGAACATCATCTGAAAATCTTGAAATGAAAATACAAAATACCATTTCAAAAACATCAATTGAAAATGAAAAAGTAAGAGAATTAAATATAATTAATGGTTTCAGTACGGAGATTACAAAAGAAGATCTTGAAGAATTGAAAAATAATCCAAATGTAGAAGGCATCTATTATGACCATCCAGTTTATCTTCTCCTTGATGATAGTGTTCCTTTAATTAATGCAGATGATGTTTGGCCAATGCAATATAATAGTAAAAATATAACTGGCCAAGGTCAAACTGTTTGTGTTATTGATACCGGTGTGGATTATACGCATCCAGATTTAGGTGGATGTACTCAAGAACAATTTCTTAATAGAACTTGTGAAAAGGTAATTGGCGGTCATGATTTTGTTAATACTGATTTTAATCCAATGGATGACCACGGCCATGGAACACATTGTGCAGGTATAATTGCATCTACAAATTCTGTTTATATGGGGGTAGCACCAGATGCAAGGATTGTTGCGATTAAGGTATTAAGTTCAGATGGTGGTGGTTCTTTGGGGGATGTAGCGCAAGGTATTCAGTGGTGTATTAACAATAAAACTACATATAACATTTCTGTAATTAGTATGAGTTTAGGTGATGATTCCGTAAATGGAAATTATTGTAATTCTGATTATCTTGCTTCATATATTGATTTAGCTGTTGCAAATAATATTACAGTAGTTATAGCAACAGGAAATAATGCATATCCTAATTATAATGCTTCATATAATTATGATTATATTTCTTCTCCTGCATGTGTTGAAAGCGCAATAAGAGTTACTGCCACAGATAAATCAAATTTATTTGCTAATTATGCTTTTAGAGGAGGTTCTTCTAATGACATTATTGCAGCACCAGGTTCAAATATCTATTCAACTATTCCTGGTGGTTATAGCTACTCTTCAGGTACTTCAATGGCAACCCCACACGTTGCTGGTGTTATTGCTCTTTACAATCAATATTACTATGATAAGTATGGCCGTTATGTTTCACCAAGTGAAATAAAACAAATGTTAAATGACACTGGCCATATTATTTATGACTTTGGTTCTGGAAAAAATTATGCACGTGTAGATGCATTTGAGTTGTTTAGTGCAAATGATGGAGGTGTAATTGAATCTATTTCAAATGTAAATTCGTTTT
>CAYOAB010000114.1:0-1594 GCA_964401875.1 Microcaldota archaeon | reverse complement strand
AATATGTTAACGAGAATGCTAATCTTTATCATAATAAAGATTAGCATTCTCGTTAACATTTTTTGTTATGGATGATTTTCTTGAACTTGATTTAACAAAAAATGTTAACGAGAATGCTAATCTCTATTATGATAAAGCTAAAAAGTTAAAGAAGAAAATCAAAACTATTGAAGATATGCTTGACAAGGGAGTTAGAATAACATCTAAAAACAAAGATGGTGAAGATGAAGTTAAGAAAAAGAAGAAATGGTACGAACATTTTAGGTGGTTTTACTCTGAGAAAAATTTCTTAATAATTGCAGGTAAGAACGCAAATCAGAATGAGAAAATATACAAGAACATAATGAAAGAAAATGATCTTTTTATGCACGCGGAAATTGTAGGAGCACCCTTCACTGTAATTAAAAACGGTAAATTGGCCGATGAAAATACATTAAACGCCGCAGCACAATTCGCGGGAAGTTATTCACGTGCTTGGAAGTTTGGTTCCTCAAGTGTTGATGTATACCACGTTACTCTTGAACAACTAACTAAAAAGACAAGCGGTGAATACGTTAAAAAAGGCGGAATTATAATTCTCGGTGAACGTGTATGGTACAAGAACGTTTCACTTTGTTTATGTCTAGGTTTCTACAAGGGCCAACTTGTATGTTTCCCTGAACTTTGCGGCCACCTCCTTGAAAAACCAATTTACATTGTTCCCGGTAAAAGGGATAAAGAAAATCTGGCCAAGGAAATATCAAAGAAATTAAACGTAGAAATGGATGATGTTGTAAGTATTCTCCCCGCGGGAGATTCGGATATAAAAATAAAATAAAAAGATTAGTTATTTATTGTGAGTAATATTCACCACTTACATATGCACTTACTGTAACTTCAGTTTGGAAAATCTCAGTATCAACTTTTGCTGCTTGGCCTACATCTGCTTCCAATAATCTGTTATAGTAATTGTAATCTACATAATAATCTGAACTTGTACTCATTGATTTAACAGAAACTATTTGTTGGCCTAAATCACTTGCCATTGATTCTGCTTTTTCTTTTGAGTTTAATATAGCTTCACTTACAAGTTCCTTTTTAATTTCATTTATGGTTTCATCATCCAATGTAAATTGAACATTACCAACTTGGTTTGCACCAGCTGTAACACAAGAATCAATTATTTTACCAATCTCACTTATTTGTGTTGTTTCAACTGAAAGTGAATGTGTTGTTTTGTATTCAATTACAGGTTTAACATCTTCCTTTGGATAATACCAATCTTGGTTTATGTAATAGTAATTTGTTCTAATTTTATTTTCAGGTATCCCTTTAGCAATTAATGCTTGTTTAACCCTTTCCATAATTTCCGCATTTTCTGAAGAGGAAAGTTCTGCATTTTCATTTGTTGTTTCAACACCTACTGTAAATTTAACAAGTGTAGGTTCAACTTTTCTTTCTGCATTACCAGAAACTGTAATTAATGTCTTATCCTCCATTGTGTTTTCTTTTAACATAATTGTATTTCCTGCCGCTTGGCCCATAACATAAGCAAGTCCACCTATAAGTACCATACCTATAAGGGCGAATATCATAGCGTTTTTATCAAACATAA
>CAYOAB010000113.1:0-1664 GCA_964401875.1 Microcaldota archaeon | reverse complement strand
ATTTCATGTGGTGGCTCTTCATCAAGTTCAACTAAACAGGAATTATCAAATATAACATATTCATATGTTTTATCTTGCATCTGTTCTGCCATTGATGCTTTATCAATTTTCCCAGTTTCACTTTTAACTACGTGTAATTTTCTTTTTACTGTCCCCACTATTTGGTTTTTACCTTCTGAAGGACAATTACAAAACAATTTTGAAGTATTTAATCTCTGATGAATCTCTAGGCCAACCTTCATAATAAAGTTATGTTTACTAAATGCTTTAAATATTATGTTCCTATAAAATAATTGTATGTCCGAACAATTAGTACCCACTCGTATGGAATTAATGAGAGTTAAGGAAAAGTTAGCACTTGCACGTAGAAGTCACAAATTGTTAAAACAAAAACGTGACGCTCTAATCATGGAATTTTTCGAAATATACAAGAAGGCAAGTGATTTAAGAAACAAATTAAATTTTAAGTTAGGCCAAGCGTACGAACAAATGGCCCTAGTTCAGTTAAGGCACGGATCTGTGTTCCTTAACGTGGTAGGATACGGTTTAGATAACCCTTATATTCTTGAGGTTACTGAGAGAAATGTTATGGGTGTAAGGATACCGAACCTTGAACTTGAAAAAACAATTAAAGGAAATAAAATTAACAATTACAGTTTAACCAGTACTGATTACGCAACCGATTTAGTTATTAGGGATTTTAGTGAAGTTTTAAGTATGGTCCTTGAATTGGCAGAAACTGAAAATGCATTAAAGAGAATTATACGTGAAGTTGAAAAAACTAAAAGAAGAGTTAACGCTCTTGAGTATAACTTAATGCCCAAACTTGAGGCCGATGGTAATTTCATAAGATTAAGACTTGAGGAAATGGAAAGAGAATCATTCTTTACATTAAAAATGTTAAAAGGTAAAAGTCAAAACTAATTAAAATTCGGTCATGGGGTCAGCGGGTTCTCGTACGCAAAGCGTACGGCACTTAAATTTGCGTAGCAAATTGTGTGTCATTTTCCTACGGAAAATAGACATGTTAATTTGGCTTCGCCAAATAAACAGGTTAAGGGGGTTTACCCCCTTCCCGTCCTGCAGGGGCGGAACCCTGCTATTTCATTTGTCCGTATTTTTTGTTTTGTTCTGTCATTTTAATGAAATATTTTAACCTTCTTTCAAACATTTCCGGCCTGCTCCTCGCAGATTCTATCCACGCAATACGTATTTTCTTATACCTTTCAGGAAATTTCTGAAAATTTTTCCAGATTATTTTATTTTTCTTTAATTCTTTCATTATTTCCTTTTCAATTTTAATCTCTTTTTTTTCTAAATAATCTTTCAATTGTTTCTTTACAATTTCTAATCCAAAAGAAGTCATCTTCTTTTGTTCAACCATCATTAAAATCCGTTCCTTGTTAAGTTCTGAAAGTTGACTGTTTTTCCTTCTTGGTGAAAATCTCTGAGCATATTTTTCCTCATCAATTCCTTTAAGTATTCCATCAATCCACCCGAAACAAAGTGCCTCTTCAACAGAATCATTGTACGGAATTCTTTCTTTCCCAGATTTTTTTCTGTAGTAAATTAACCAAATTTCCTTTTCCTTATTATAATTCTTTTTAAGCCACGAACGCCATTCATTTCTATTAGTAACATAAAGCGTTTTACCAATTTCCATA
>CAYOAB010000112.1:0-1676 GCA_964401875.1 Microcaldota archaeon | reverse complement strand
AATTATCCTTACATGTTCATTGATATCGAAGGATACATTTATGATTTCTCAATGTATACGCCTTCTGCAGATTCACCTGTAAGTTATGGTTATATACATAAGTATAAAGCAGATGGAACAAATTATTCAAACATTACTTTTGAAGTTCCTTATGTTCGAACTAGATTTAGTGAATATTCTTATGAGAAAGATGTAAATATGTTATTTGATGGCGAATATATATACTACACAGCAGAAGATTCATTAACAGGAACACAAAGGTTATACTATAAAGTATTTAATTTAAGTTTAGAAGAAGTTGCTTCAGGTGAATTTAAACCTACTTATCAATCAGTTACTTTCAGTTCATATCTAAATGAAGAAGGTAACGTTGAATTTTTAGGAACCGCTGGAATAGTAGATACCGAACAAAATTTCTTAGCATACTTAAACAAATCAAATGAATTTGAATTTACATTAGTTTATCCTTCAGATTATGAAGGGGAGAATTTAATTGCTGATGATTTAAGATTTGTTGAAATTGATTCTTTAAACAATTCAGTTATTGTAGGTATGTCAAGAGGTCCAAGAGTAAGTTCAATTAAATTATTGAAGTATGATTCTGAAGGAAATGAATTGTTAAATGAAGTTTATTCAATGGATGAATTAACAAACACAGTTCCAATGAATTTCATTTTAACTTCCGATGAAAATTATTTAGTTGGTGGTTATTATCTAAATGGATCAGAAAACACATATTTCCTTATGTTGATAAACGGTTCAGATGGAGAGGTTTTGAATACTCTTTCAATGGGAAGTTCTGATTATGTAACAAATGGACTTGATCTCTTTGAAACTGATGATGGTTACTATGCAATGACTTATGATGATTCATTTTCAAGTGTCATGAATTTCATTAATAGTACATTTATGGTTAATTCTTCAATGCCAACAGGAACACGTGTTTTAGATGTATCTCAAAATGATGATTTCATTTGTATGGCTACATATAATTCAGGAGATTCTACTAATTTGAATTTGATTAACAAGAGTAATTTAGGTCCCGCTGGAACAATTTTTAATTTAAGACCCGAAGGAGGTGTAACTTATGGTGCTGTCGATAGAGTCTTTACAGAAATAGATGAAAATAATAATTGTTATTACATCAATCCAGAATATGATGGGGGCCGCCGTTCTCGTATTTCAGGATATAATATGAGTGGAGATAATTTCATTGACAAAACTATTAGTGATCATAATGTATATTCATTAGGTTTCAGTGATTCATTGATTTATGTGCTTTTAAAAGGAGATGAAATTGATGGAATAATTACTATGAATTATAGTGGAGATGAAATTACCAGAATTAAAAATAAAAATAATTTGTTATATTATCCCGGTTTCAAGTATAAAGATGGATTAATGACTTTGTATAGTAATGAGGGTTTATACATAAATGATATTTATTACTATAATAATTTCATAGAACATTACAATGAAAGTAATGAGTTAGTTTGGTCTAAAAATTATTTGATGGATTTGAATG
The DNA here is from genome assembly GCA_964401875.1 of Microcaldota archaeon. Lineage (GTDB taxonomy): Archaea > Micrarchaeota > Micrarchaeia > CAILAH01 > CAILAH01 > CAYOAB01. The sequence goes on along the minus strand of CAYOAB010000112.1, from coordinate 151 downwards.
GTGATATAATTGATACTACAAGTATGGTTATTCAAATTATTGAAATGGATTCAAACACATACATAGGTTCAGTTATGAATATGGAAGTTAGTGATTTTTCTAATGAGATTATGGGAAGCACTGCATCTTTCTATAAAGTTACTTCCACAGG
>CAYOAB010000111.1:0-1679 GCA_964401875.1 Microcaldota archaeon | reverse complement strand
GAAAAGTTATTTGATGAGTGTTCTCCTTGAAGAGTTGGCTGATAGGAAAAAGGAAGACGGCCGTATCGGTATTGTTATATTTGATGTGCACGGGGAGTATACACAATTAAAAAGAAGTCCACTTGCAGATAAAGTACAAATATTTAACGGAGATAAAATTAAGTTAAGCACTAAGAATACAATAAATGAAATTTCAAAGTTCATAAAAGATGGTGCACAAAAGAGAATGTTCTCTTCACTATTTTATGATTTAGTTAAACAATACAGAAATGAGAGAAAACATTTTTCACTTAAAGATATAATTCAATTACTTTCACAAGAGGAAAATGATAAAAGTAAATTAAAAACGGCAGGGCTTTTAATTGATACTTTAAATCAATTACATAAAACTAAACTTTTCGGTAAAGGTGATGATCCATCAGTTGAAACGTTAGTACAACCCGGTAAAATAAGTGTAATTAATTTAAGAGATGTTGATGATGAGATGTCTAAACAATTAATTGTTTCTTATTACACAAGGAAACTGTTTAATTCAATCAAAAAAGGTAAAATATGTCCATACCTTTTAGTTGTTGAGGAGGCACACAATTTTGCTGCGGAGAAAGTTAAGAGAAATGATATGCTCGCACGTTATGAAATTGAAAAAATTGCACGTGAAGGCCGTAAGTTTGGTGCATCATTATGTTTAATTTCTCAAAGACCAGTCCGTTTAAGCACAACAGCTTTATCACAATGTAACACGCACATTATACTTCGTGTAACAAACCCGTATGATATAAAACACATTGGTGAATCAAGTGAGGGGATAGATAATTACATGTTAAATTCCGTAACTTCCCTTAAAACTGGTGAAGCGTTAATTGTTGGTGAAGCGGTGGTGCAACCAATATTCGTTAAGGTTAGAAAGAGAAAATATGAATACATTTCAAATGAAACGGATTTAGAATCTCTCGCTAAATTATATGAGAATGATAAAGAAAAAAAGTATGATGATGTTGGTGCCTTTTTCTAATTAACTTTTTATATTTTCTCCTTGAATTCATATTATGATTGACACAATAATTTTTGAAAAACATAACTTTAAAGGTTATACACTCGTTGATGGTTTTCCCGGTTATGGTCTTGTCGGCACAATTGCGGCAAACTATTTAGTTGACAAATTAAAAATGGATTTTATTGGTTATATTGAATCAAAACATTTTCCTCCAGTAAGTGCAATCCATGATGGTAAACCTATGCCCCCTTTAAGAATTTATAAGAACGATAAGCACAAATTAGTTGTCTTCATTTCAGAATTTATGTTCCCTAAACAATTAGTTTACACCATGGCAGATACCATGTACAATTGGTGTGAGAAAAATAAAATTAAGAAAATAGTTTCAATGGGCGGCATTTCAATAAGGGGTAAGCAAGATGAAGTTTTTGGGTTATCTTCTGATGCTAAAGAGTTGAGAGTTTTAGGTGATTCAGGAGTTATACCTATTAAGGAAGGTGCAACTACTGGAATTAATGCTCTTCTTTTAATTAAATCATCAATGACAGGTAAAATCCCCGTGGTTTCACTTCTCGCAGAATCAAAACCTGATTTCGTTGACCCTCTCGGTGCAGCACTAGTTTTAACAGCACTTTCTGATTATTTAAACGTTATAGTTGATACTAAAGAGTTGATTAAGGAAGCG
>CAYOAB010000110.1:0-1730 GCA_964401875.1 Microcaldota archaeon | reverse complement strand
TCGGGTTGTTCATCCGTTAAAGAGCTACGTGAGCTGGGTTCAGTACGTCGCGAGACAGTACGGTAGTATCTACTGGAAGTGTGTCCATCTGAGAGGAAGAATCGCTTAGTACGAGAGGAACGGCGATTCGTGGCCACTGGTGTACCAGTTGTGAAAAGCATCGCTGGGTAGCTACGCCACACGTGGATAAGACCTGAAAGCATCTAAGGTCGAAGCCATACTCAAAACGAGATGGTATAAACGCTCATAATAGATGAGTTTGATAGAGCAGAGGTGTAAACATAGAGCTTCGGCGATTTGTGAGCCTACTGCTACTAAAGTTTTCCGCAACAGTTTAAAATCAGATACACTGACTATATATGTCCATTCCAAAACACTAATTTTTGGAATTTTTCAATTAATACTTAACGTAAGTAATTACGTTTATAAATGTATTTAGGTTTAATAAAAATACGAAGAGATGGCAAAACATGAAAATAACACTTACACCAGAAATTGCATACGTTATAGGTATGTGGACAGTAAAGAAATCTAAAATAGGAGTAGGTATTTATGGTATGCCACACATTAGAGATTATTTTATTAAAGGAGTTTTGAATGCAGATATGATGCCTACAAATAAAATATTAAATTCAGGAAAAAGAGTTTATTTTTATCATAATGGTTATAAGAAATTCTTCTCTGATATTGAAAAGGAATTGGAATATAGGTTTAGAAAAAATAATCAGATCACTTCAGCTTTTTATGCAGGCATGTTTGATGCGGGTGGAAAAATTGAGAAGGGCGCATTACTCTTTTTTAATATAGGACAAGAAAAATTTAGTTTAATTGAAAAAATGGGTTTCAGAATAGAGAGGGTAGGTAAATTTTTCGCACCGGTACCTCAAGAGAAATTTAAAAGTTTAATTAAAGAATATTCACAAGTTATGGAAGATCCATACTTTAACGCTGAGGCCATGGAAGATTGGGTTGATGAACCATTTGAAGAAGAGGAAGAAGATGAAAATTGATATGCATGTGCATACATACTTATCCCCAGATGCACTCACAACACCACGTGAAATGGAAAAAATTTTGAAAACAAGGAAAATTGATTGTGTTTGTATAACTGATCATGATACTGTAAAAGCTTGGGAGAAATTTAAACATCTTAATATAATACAAGGTGTTGAAAGAACAATTATTGAAGATAATGGAAATAAATTTCATTTACTTTGTTATTTTTTAAATGAGGAAATTAAATCACAGAATTTTGATGAGGTTATAGATTCTGTTAGAGAGCAGGATGGTTTCTGTTCAATTGCACATCCTTTTGATACACCACGTAAAGCCCCATCAGATATAGAATTGTATTATAAGAAAGTGGATGCACTTGAATGTTTAAACTCGCGCACAAGGATTAAAAATGGTAATGAAATGGCATTAAATTATGCTAAATTACATGAGTTGGGCCGCACAGCAGGCTCGGACGCACATCATTACACAGAAATAGGTAACGCATACGTTGAATGTGATTGTACAGATTTGGAAGAGTTTAGAAATAAATTAAAGAAAAATGAAATAGAAATACAAGGTAAATCGTTTATTTATCCATGGGTAAGGATTTATTCAATAGGAAGAAAAATGGGTTTATTGAAACCTAATTTTTGAAATCTTTAACTTGCTCTTCAATTAAACTTAACATTTTTGAAACATATTTTTTGTATTCTTTATCATCATAAAATTCAATG
>CAYOAB010000109.1:0-1809 GCA_964401875.1 Microcaldota archaeon | reverse complement strand
ATTTCTTCATTACCTTTAAAAAATAATTATTGTAAGGGACATTTTTTCAAATACAGATCTCAAATGGAAGATATTATTTTAATGGGAAGTGATGGATTCCTTTCAAATTATTTATACCCCAACTTCGGTGAAGTTTATGTATCAATAGCCCACCAAATAAAAAGAGGAGGACAAAAAATTCTTGATAATTTCATTAAACTACATGAAACATTCACCGCGGATGATTCAACAGGAATTTTTATACATTTTTAATTTATGAAACATTTTTAAAATGTAAAAACTTTAATTTCCATTATATGGATGAAAAGAAAAAGAAAATTGTTGATGAAATATTAGATTTAATCAATGAAAAAACGAGTAGAAATGAACTTGATTCAATTAAAAGAGATCTTGTTAGAGGTACTCACATTACTGATTTTATAAGAAACTCTGAACTTGTTGAAAGAGCAAAGGAAAGAGGAATGGAACATTTAATTCCGGGATTAAGGAAAAGACCAATGAGAAGTGTAAGTGGTATAGTCAATTTAGCTATAATGACCACAAGTGATTGCCCTCACGGAAGATGTACTTATTGTCCAGTTGGTGAAAATTCACCCAATTCATACACAGGGCATGAACCTTCAACAATGAGAGGAATACAAAATAATTTCATTGCAAGCGCACAATTAAAATCAAGAATTGGGCAATTAACTGATATAGGCCATCCTACAGATAAATGTGAAGTTATAATTCAAGGAGGAACTTTCCTTGCACAAAGTATAGAATATCAAGATAATTATATGCTTGATATGTATAGTGAACTTAATGGCGAAAAAAGTGAAAGTATTGACGAAGCAATTAAGAAAAATGAGAAAGCTAAGCATAGGTGTATTGGATTAACAATAGAAACGAGACCAGATTGGTGCTTTGAACCACACGTTGATAGAATGCTTAAATATGGTGCGACAAGAGTGGAAATTGGAGTACAAACATTAAAACCTGAAATTTTAGAAAAAGTTAAAAGAGGACATACTATTGAAGATGTGTGGAAAGCAACACAAGTTGCAAGAGATTCACTCTTGAAAATATGTTATCACATGATGCCTGGTCTTTATGCAACCCCTGAAGAAGATGTTGAAATGTTTAAAGAATTATTCAATAATGAAAAATATCAACCGGACATGTTGAAGATATATCCTCTTCTTATTATGAAAAACACGGAAATTTATGAGGAGTGGAAAAGAGGAGAAATTGAACCATACAATACAGAACAAGCAGCAGAAGTTGTCAGTGAAGCGTATAGACATTTTCCACCTTACGTTCGTGTTATGCGTGTTCAAAGAGATATCCCTTCTTACTTGATAGATGGAGGAGTTAAAAAAAGTAATTTAAGACAAATTGTTGAACAAAAACTAATTGAGAAGAAAATTAAAGTTAATGAAATTAGATATAGAGAAGTTGGATTAAACATATCTAAAGAACAAATTAATTTAGAAGATATGAATCCTGAACTTATAACAAGGAAATATAAAGCGAGTGGTGGAGAAGAAGCATTCATCAGTTATGAAGATAAAAAGAATAACATAATTTTCGGTTTTCTTAGATTAAGAAATCCACAAAATTCACACAGAAAAGAAATAACAGAAAAAAGTGCAGGTATTAGAGAGTTGCATATTTATGGAGATATGTTACCCATTGGAACAAAAGAAGAAACTTCACCACAGCACAAGGGAATGGGTAGAAAATTACTTGAAGAAGCCGAAAGAATATCAAAAGAAGAATGGGATAAAAAGAAAATTTTAGTTATAAGTGGTGTGGGTGTGAGAAATT
>CAYOAB010000108.1:0-1855 GCA_964401875.1 Microcaldota archaeon | reverse complement strand
CCTTTTTCTTCATCTGGCTGACTCCAATTTACACCAACCTTTGAGACACTACCACTTGGAGTCATAGAAGTCGATCAGGTAGTCTTTGATCAGCCCTTGCAGTTGAACAGTGTCACCTGCCAGGACATCGATGGTCTTGATATCGGGTTTCTCTTGATTACCCCGCTTGACCACAAAGGACACGACATCCTCATCTGCGATGTCTATGATACTGGTGGCATAAGCATCCTTGTTCTTGAGAATGATCTGTCCTGAAGGATTAGTGAAGATGGTGGCATTATAAAGCATCAACATCGCTTGCAGGGCTTTGAGGTTATCGGTCTGCTCTTCCTGAGCCGTCTCGTAAGCATCACCGGGTTGTAGTTTGGAGGGCATCAGATTACCATGAAAGTGGGCTTCGTTCCAGTGGTTAACATACTGACTGCTGCCATAGCTCTTGCCGTCGATTAAGCCAGTACTGCTGAGTCCAGTAAAGAGAGTATTGCTGGTGATACCGTTATCTGTAAAAAAGCCGAGAAACTCGTTATAGGCATTATCCAAGGACTGTAAGTCTTCTACCCAGTCGGTCTTCTCATCATACTCAGACACTACCGGACAGATAGCATTATAGAAACGGAAGACCCTTCCTCTTTAGCGTCCCTGATATCTGGTGGCAGCAGGATTGGGATAGGTAGCCTGGATGACCTTCTTATAGGCAAAGACGAAGGTGAATTGGAATTCTTTTTTAAATTTTGCGTAATAGTTATTTGAGGAGAAGCATTTTCTTTGTTAAAAATCCATAACTGGTTTCCAATCTGTAGAAATAGACACCGGAAGAGACAGCGTTTCTGTTTCTGTCCCTGCCGTTCCAGATAGCCTTGTGAACACCATAGGGGCGAGGTTCATCAACCAGTGTCATTATATTCTGTCCGATGATATTGAAAATTTCTATTTTTACATGACTGACTCTCGGAAGAAAGTACGTAATTGTTGTGCTTGGGTTAAATGGATTCGGATACGTCGACAAGGTGATTTTTGAGGTAGGCGTTATTTCATCAACAGTATTAGTAGTAAGCCACTCATAACAGCCCATATCAATTTCCGAACCATAAACTCGTGGATTGCCAATTAGATCATATGCTGGTAGCAGAGTTAAGAGGCTGTCTGGGATAAGCATGGTTCCTGTATCGATGCAGGGTGAATATTGCTGAAGATAATACGGAAAATTACCATCTATTTGCCATAGAGGATTTTGATTGATGGTGGCGTCATCGTAATTCACAGTTATTTCATTTCCAGTCAATACACTACTTGGATTCATCAAACAATGATGGAAGTTAAGAAGAATACTATCTCCCGTGACCTGTTGGTTATCCTTGGCAACGACTTCATAGGGAGTATTCCCATAAATAATAGTATTATAAATATTTACAGTCATCGGGCCTTCAAGAAGGGATATACCTCCACCCCCAAAGGAATCGCTGTGGTTATTTCCGATCGTACAATTGATGATATCGACATTTAAAGGGCGATTTATATAAGTGTCATTGCTAATCCCAATCCCTGCAGCTTGGGCTTGAAAATCAGTGCAGTGGTCAATATTATCCGCTATCAACGAGTTTATCAGTGTGAAATTTCCATCACCATACCATTGAATTGGTATAGCGCGGATTTCGTATCCTCCCTGCAATTGGACGTGATTTCTTATTTCTATGTTTTCTGCTACGATATTCGCCCGGTGAAAATACATTGCCGTGCCAGCTACATTATTTAATAGATGTATGTTTTTTAAATGTATGCGAGGACTGAACGGATATCCGAAGTTTTCTCCTCGCATTCGTGTAACCCAGATAAAACTGCTGTTTGTAGTGCAGTT
>CAYOAB010000107.1:0-1859 GCA_964401875.1 Microcaldota archaeon | reverse complement strand
CATTAAATTGTGCACCATTACAATCTAAAATAACATTTGGACTATTAATATAAAATTTAACATTTGAATATGTTCCAGGGCAAACTTCAAAATATCCATTTGAAGATAAAGTATATGTTTGACCATTAGTTAAACTGGTACATGTATTCAAAACAATTTCTCTTGATGGTGAAGAAATTTTTTCATTGAAATAATAACCTGTTGCATTAAATGTAAATGTTGCTCCTTTCAAATCAGTAAATTCATAATTGAAAGGTAAATTATCTGAGTGCGCAATATCATAAAGAACTCCATTCTTGTATAGATAAATCGTAATATTACTAAATGCAGCATCATAATTTGATTGAACTTCAATTGGAATAGTTCTTTGTGAATATGTTCCATTTTCAATAGTATTAGAAGTGAATTCTAATACGGGCGTAATTGCACTTGCATCAAATGTTAATGTTCTTTCTTCACCCACATATAAAGTACCATCATCATTAATTTTTGAATAATATGAATACTCACCAGGTAATAAACCTGAAAATGTTGAATTTAAAACATAATTATTATCGGAGAATTTACGTAAGTTTGAATTATATTCCATTACTATTTCATTTTCATTAAATGAACGATTGTAAATGTTAACTTCATCAATTACTCCTTTAAATCCATAATTCCCTTGGAAATTACCTATAATTAAATCAACACTTTCAGAAGGATTAATAGTTCCATAAACAGGTTTAGAATTCTTTAAAATTCCATTTACATACATTCTCATTACGTCATCTTTTCTTGTTATTACAATATGATTCCACCCATAACCTAATTTTTCATTTAATGGTAAGTTATACACATAACTTCCACTACTAAAATAGAAATTTAATCCGAAAGGACTGCCTGCAAATGCACCTGATTGTCCAGCTTCACTATAAACTAATTTAAATGAGGACTCTTCTCCAGTGGTATCATATTTTAACACCTTTCCTGAATAGATAGTGCCATCATAATATGGAACAAAATAAATATTTCTACCATCAAAAACTGCACCCATATGTCCTTTTGTGTTGGTACCTATACTCCCCGCATCAAAACTTAACCAGGAACTTGATTCTGTAAATGTTTGAGTTGAATCATATCTTAAAACTTTTCCGCTATTACTTACGCCATCATTATGTGGAACAAAATAAACATATTGTCCATCAAATAATGCTCCACTATATCCTTTTGTATTAGTACCAATATTACCTGCATCAAAATAACTCCATGAAGAAGCATCGGTAAATGAATTTTGTGTATCATACCTTGCTACTTTACCATGGTATACTGAACCATCATTATGTGGAGAGAAATATACATACCTACCATCAAAAGTTCCACCATAAAATCCTTTTAATCCAGAATTAATTGTAGACATGTCAAAACTTAACCAGGAACTTGAATTTGTAAATAGTTGTGTTGTATCATATCTTAAAACTTCACCATGTCTTACACCATCATGGTAAGGCACAAAATAAATATGTTTTCCATCAAAAACTGCTCCCATGAACCCTTTTGTATGAGTTCCAACATTACTGGCATCATAATTTGACCATGAACTTGTACTTGAAAAATCTTGCGTTGTATCATATCTAACAACATTACCATTGTAACCCACCCCTGAATAATGTGGTACAAAGTAAATATGTTGACCATCAAAAACTGCCCCCTGGAATCCCATACCAAAAGTACCCAATATACTCGCATCAAAATAACTCCATGAATCTACTTCATTAAAAGGTTTTGTTATGTCATAACGAACAACTTTACCATTACGTGTACTTCCATCATAATAAGGTACAAAGTAAACATAATTACCATCAAATGTTCCTCCAGTA
>CAYOAB010000106.1:0-1889 GCA_964401875.1 Microcaldota archaeon | reverse complement strand
ACCAACAATTATTACAATTTAAACAAACATATGGTTCTGATATTATGGATGAAACTGATGAAGAATTCATGGAACCTTGTATAGGTGAATGTATAGCCATGTATCAAATGTATGGTATTAATTCAAATAGTGTTTGTGACATTTTCGGTGGTAATTTCTTAATTTAATTTCAACAACCATTTCCATAATGGAATATATTTTATTCCATCTTCTTCTTGTTCTAAATCTTTCGTTATTATAATTAATTTTGCATTTTTGTATGTTTCTTTAAATTCAATTAATCCTTTTATTTCTCTTTCTTTAATTTCATTTGTGTATGTAACATTTATCGCAGTTATATCATTACCTTCCTTGATTACAAAATCTACTTCTCTATTTTCTTTCCAGAAAAATACTTCTTCATACCTTCTTTTTAATTCAGTAAGCACAATATTTTCTGCTAACTTTCCAAAATCTTCTGAATATTTAAATGAAACTGCATTTCTTAAACCCACATCAATTGAATAAGCTTTTATATCCTTTTTTAATTGTGTTTTTATTTTCCATGAAAATTGTTTAACAAAATAAAACAGAAATGCTTCTTCTAAAATGTTAAGATATTTTTTCACAGTTTCTGGATGTATATTTAACAATTTAGCAATGCTATTTTCTGAAAAAGGATTTCCTATGTTAGTCATTAAATAATATGAAATATTTTTTATTATTGTTGGATCTGCATTATGTCTTGATATGATATCGCGTATAAGTACATCATTATATGTATTTACTAAAATAGATTTTTTTGTTTCAACATTGTCTATCATTGTTTCTGGAAATCCTCCATCTAACATATATTTTTCTAAATAATGAATTATGTTTTCTTTTTGAAAAGGATCGTTGTAATCTAATACATTTTTAGAAATGTATTCTTTAAATGAAATTGGAGTTACTATTGTAGTGATATGTCTTCCAGTAAGTTTTTTTCCAATGTCTTTAGATATAAGTGAAGCTGATGATCCAGAAACAAAAATTTGTTTGAATTCGTTTCTATCATAATACACTCTTATATCATTTTCCCATCCTTTAATATTTTGTATCTCATCTAAAAAAAGGTATTTTATTTGTGGTTTTATCTCTAAGGCATTTGAAATTGTTTTTTTAATTTCTTTAAACTCTGGATCATCAAAATTTAAATATAATATTTCTTCAGGTTTTATGTTTTGTTTTATAAGTTCCAATATTATTTGATACATAAGGAATGTTTTTCCTGCGCGTCTAACTCCTATTATGTCTTTAATGTGAGGGGAATTAAGTAATTCAAGATTTTTTTTAAGAACTTCTCGTTCAATCCATTCAATTTTATTTAATTTTTCTGAATTATACCACCAATAATTCCATTTTTTAATTGATTCCTTCATAATTACTTTTATCTATTAACCTTTATAAATGTTTTCACGGACGTGAATGGTTTTATACGTTTTCCTTACATCCATGTGAAAGGAAATTCTTTTTAATTATTTTTTTATCTTCTTTAATTTGAGTGAAATCTTTAGGTAAAAAGTATTCACAAACAGGTTTTTCTTCATCATCATACCCCTTACATTTTTTCTTTTTACATCTTGGAGGTAATGTTAATTTACCATCTTTATCCGTATATGATTCACTGAATAAACATTTACATAATGTCATATTATCACATTTACGCTTTTGCAGAAGCACCCATTATTTGAACTATTTGTTCAACTGTACTTGTATATGTAGGACTTACTTGGAATAATTTTAAATCAAATGGATTCTCGTTCATTTGGTTCAACACATTAATAATATTGATTATATTTTCAGCTGGAGTTTGTCCATGGAAAAGTGCAAATTGTTTTTCACCAAATGGATATAAGTATATTTTATCATCA
>CAYOAB010000105.1:0-1905 GCA_964401875.1 Microcaldota archaeon | reverse complement strand
GAGGCCGCAGCAGTTGGTGTTGTAGCTAACGAGCTTAAAGAAATAGGTGCAAAAAAAGTTTCATTCAAAGGTGAATGGAAATTTTAATTTTTTATTTTATATCTAATATTTAAAATTATTTTTCTTTAATAAAAAACGTCTCTTTCTTCGAAAGCTAATGTTTGAACCACAGCAGGGTTCCGCCCCTGCAGGAAGGTATGGGGGCAAGCCCCCATGGCCCCCTTGCACTCGCTGGCTATAATTAAAATTAAACATATTAACAAAAATAAAAAAACGGGCCTGATGGGATGCTTATTTGTCCTTCGGCCAAATGGCACATTACCTTTCTTCGAAAGCTAATGTTTGAACTCATGATTTAAAAATAATAATAATAAAAAAACGGGCCTGATGGGATGCACGTAAACGTTCCGTTTACGGCCCCTTAAATTGTTCGTTCCTCACAATTAAAGGTTTGAACTCACGATTTAAAAATAATAAAAATAAAAAAACGGGCCTGATGGGATTTGAACTCACGACCTTTGCCTTTCTTAACCTTTTCCCAATGAACGGGGTCACTTCGTTCCACCCTTCATATGGTAAAAGGCTTAACCCAAAAACTCAACATAAAATTGAATTAATATTTTCATGTCCCACTCCGTATGAGGGGGTGGGGCAGAACACACGGGGAGGGGGACGCATCCCCCTCCGCAGTGATAGGAGGGCACCGCTCTATCCAAGCTGAGCTACAGGCCCGTAGCAGTTTATTAAATACAAATTTATTTTTAAGTTTTGCTTTCTTTTTTTAATTCATGCAAATAACTGAACAAAATAAACCTTACTTGATAGGAATTATAATAATAATCTTGTTAATTGTAGGTTCAGTTTACATGTTAGTTTCTGTTCTCGGTGATTCTGTAAACAAAAACATTGAAAATTCAGAAAAAGATAAAATAGAAAATATTAATGAAACTGAAGAAAATCAATTTCAGGAAATTAATGAAACAAAAACAGTACAACAATGTTTAGCTGATTTAGAATTTAACAAATTCATATTTTTACATTCACCAAGTTGTGGTTATTGTAGAACTATGATGCCAATTGTTGAAGAATTAATCGCGCAAGGTTATGATATACAAATAGTAAACGCTCAGGAAAATTCAAACTTTGCTAAAATATCAAATTGTATAACTGGAATGAAAGGGTCAGTACCACAATTTATATGTAATAAAAACGGAATTCCAACAATAGGTGCAATGAGTAAAGAAAAATTGATTGAAGTTTACAATTCATGTTAGTAGAAATAATGTGAATTCCAGAATTTTTTTATTTCTAATTCTTTATCATATGTATTACCAACTATAATATCCATATCCCTGGGTAAATATTTATTGTAAATGTCCCACGTGAAACGTTCATCCATGAAAACAATCAATCCAATATCCTTTTCACTTCTAATTGCTCTTCCCGCGGATTGTATACATTTAGTCATTGCCGGGCCAATGTACCCGTACTCCCACCCTTTCTTAAACTTCTTATTGAAATATTCAATGCGCGCGTCCGTCTCAATGTTCTTTTCTTCAAGGGGAACACCTACAATTGCAATGCATTTAAGTGAATTATTTTCATAATCTACTCCTTCACTTAAACTACCACCTTGTACCCCTATCAAAATATACTTGTCCTCCGCATTTAATTTTAATTTAATTTGTTTAATTTCCGTAGGTGTAATTTCCCTCTCCTGAATTATCATTTCCTTATTGTATGGTTCAATGTATGGTAAAACGTTTTTCATAACACCATAACTTGGGAAAAAGAATGCTAAATTACCAGGTGTGTTTTTTACTAATGAAGATAAATTCCTTCCTATTTTCTTGAACTCGTCAACATTTCTTTTAGTGAATTTAGTTGTAACAAACTTGTTAAGTA
>CAYOAB010000104.1:0-1997 GCA_964401875.1 Microcaldota archaeon | reverse complement strand
GATTAGTTTTCTTGTTATCATATTTAATCAGTATAGGTAACATTGCAAGAACCCTATCTTCATTAACCACAGTATAAGGGAATATTTCTTCTTCAATCTCAGCAATTTTATCAATCATTGCTTGTTTTGTGGCTTCACATTTTTCTCTATCTTCATATTTGTAAACTGTTTTACCATTAACTAAAACTGGACTATTATCTGGATTTTTCTTTAACTCATTACAATCAATTTTTGAAGGGTCCAAAGAAGTTACCGTTGCCTTTTCATTTTCTAATATTTCATTTTCAGTACATATTGACCCGGAAGGTAATGTATCCTCTTCAATGAAACAATCCATGCCACAAGGCACAAGACAATCTTGGAAACATTTTGTGTATGCACTACTATCTGGAAGTAATGAAGTACATTCAACAGTACATGATTTAACACAATCATCATAACACGTTGTTCCCTCACATAAAGAATCATACTTTATTTTTGAATTTGAAACAATGGCATAAACTTGTTGTGCAACAGATTCAACCATACGATCATTATAAGTCATTATGGATTTATAATCAATAATTTCCGTTGTTATAATTGAAGGAGTTGCGGAAGCTCCCACATTCAATTCTAAAAAGTTATAAGCAGGATTATTTGAAGCTGGAGTATTTTCAGTTACTTTTTTGGTTATGTTCCCTATTGTTTTTATAACCTCTGAACTACCTGTTGTGTCAGAAAAGTCAGATAAAATAACATTCAATTCTCTTCCAAGAATGGGATCAATTATTTTGTTATTTTTAAACTCAGAATATTTGAGACATTTATTTGTACCGGAAGGAACATTGTATACTTTCATATCAAAACTTGAATGCACTTCCAAATCTTTACCTACACCATCATAATTTTTGAAACATAGTTGTGTGTTTGAATTATCAAATACATTTACACTATCTTGACTGAACGTATTAACATCTAAATCAATTACATAATTTTCACTTGAAACAATAACAGTAAACCTTTTACCTGTGTGGGGATTATAAAATAAATATTCTGTTGCTGCAGAACCTCCGAGAACTTTTAAATTTTCACTTTCAACTTTCTCAGTAGATTTTGCTTTTACAATTACTTTTTGAAGTGAAGTTGTTTCTTCCATTACTTTATCTAAATAAGACATAATATCAGAAGGATTTAAAGAATATAATTCTGGATTGTTTATACAATGATCATAATTGTTAGAGAAAGTTATCTGGAGATTGAAATCATTGTTTGTAATAAAATTGTTTATTGTCTTAAAATCTCCTGAAGTGGAAGGACTTGAAAAAGTAAATTTATTAATGAAATTGAAATTTGAACTTAATCCATTGTTTAAAGTATTACCTAAATTAATTGATTGCCAATCATTGTTTGAATTGGTACTCATTGAACACATTAGAGTATACCTATCATTCAATAATTTAGTGAAACCTTTGTTACACAAATCATCAGGAGCATAATACCAAACAATATCTGCATCACCTGTATTTTCAAGAGTTAAACTTTGTCCTTGAGTTAAATCAATTACATCAAAAGTTTCTTCACCATTTAAAGTTTTCAGCTTAACATTTAAATCATACAATTCAATGTTTTTAGTTCCTTTATATTCCGGTTCAGGGTCAATGTATGTTAAATATTCTGAATCAAGAGGTTTAAAAAAATCAAAAGTGCCTAAAGTATAATCTGAAATTGGTGAATGTGCAAAAAGTGAAACGTGTGAGAAAGTTTTACCTTCACTCAATTCTAAATTGGCATAATATGCTGGCTCGTAAACGTTATAATCCGTACTTAAATCTAAAGATAATTGTTCGTTTGCACCCGCACCTAAAATTACATCATTACCATTAAATGTATCTGCACCGACGCATAACAATTTTCTACCTTCATTGTTTGAAACCATGAAACTACTTGATAAAACATAACCGCGCACCTTCTCAACATAATCTGTGTTAACTTCTTTACTAAAGAAATAATCACCGGTG
>CAYOAB010000103.1:0-2053 GCA_964401875.1 Microcaldota archaeon | reverse complement strand
ATTGACCTTTTGCTCAATGAAGAGTCAACGAGAGAAAAGTTTTTTCTGAAAGTAAAGGACGTTTATGTTTTTAAGCAAAATGACTTTAAATTCTTCCTTGACGAAAATAAAATTGATAACTCATATACACAATATGCCAACCGGATTGGATTAAGTACAGGCGGAAAATTCCTTAAGGATATTGACGATGTAGTTTTAGATTTTCCTTACAAAGACTGTGTATTAGAGGGTGGACAAAGCACAGAAGAAGGTACTGACACATACTTTGAATATGACGAAAAAGAACAAGATTATATTGAAAAAGAAGCAAAACGAAAAGAAATTTTCTTTAATCAAATACTTGCAAAAGATGAAATTGACCGCTTAACAGAACCAAAAGCATTTACCAATATTAAACGATACACAGAAAAAGGAGAAGAAAAGATTACCTCTTTCAACCGTAATGAAAAAGGACAAATTACTGACAACCTCATTATCAAAGGGAATAATCTTTTGGCTTTACACGCTTTACAAGAACAGTTTCAAGGAAAAATAAAACTAATTTATATTGACCCACCATACAATACAGGTGGAGATAGTTTTGCTTATAATGATAACTTTAATCATTCTTCATGGCTCGTCTTTATGAAAAATAGATTGAAGGTAGCAAAGGAATTATTGAAAACGGATGGTTTGATGTTTGTCCATTGCGATTTTAATGAAGATGCTTATTTAAAAGTATTAATGGATGAAATATTTGGAAATCAGTTTTATATAACAACAATCACTGTTAAATCTAATAGTATCTCAGGTAATAAAAC
Source organism: Microcaldota archaeon (assembly GCA_964401875.1). Classification (GTDB taxonomy): domain Archaea; phylum Micrarchaeota; class Micrarchaeia; order CAILAH01; family CAILAH01; genus CAYOAB01. Next base: position 1,253 of record CAYOAB010000103.1, on the reverse strand, counting down.
ACAACATAAAGACAAGACTATATTAAAAAATAAGGATTCAATACTGGTTTATAAGAATAAAACCCAAATTATACTTAAACCACAATATTCAGAAAAAACGGAATGGGATACTCATTACAATTCAATACTTGTTGAAGATGAATTAGGTAATTATACAATCAGAAGACTCAAAGATGTTTTAATTGAAGAAGGAATTATTGAAGAAGACTATACTATTAATAAAAACTCTATAAATGAAAATGATTTTTATGATTTCATATTTAATAATAAAGATAAAATCTTTCGTGGAGTTAATTCTATTCCTCAGGATTTAGAAAGTCTTAGTCTCGAAAATGAAAATCAAGTAGTGTATATTGAAAAAGATGGTAATAAAATGTTTGCTTATAATGGAGGAAGGTTATCGTTTTTATCAAATGTATTTAAAGAAATTGAAGGTCAACAAAAAATGGCACAACTATTAGGTGACTTATGGACAGATATTGATTTTCAAAATACACAAAATGAAGGAGGAGTTAGTCTTACGAATGGTAAAAAACCTGAAGAATTACTGATGAGAATAATAGATATGACTACAAATGAAGGTGATATAATTCTGGATTTTTATTTTGGAAGTGGAACAACTGGTGCAGTTGCTCATAAAATGAAGCGACAATTCATTGGAATTGAACAACTAGATTATGGCGATAATAACTCTAAAATACGTTTAAAAAATGTAATTAATGGTGATAAATCCGGCATATCTAATATTGTAAATTGGAAGGGTGGCGGTTCATTTGTTTACTGCGAACTTGCAAAAAACAACCAGAAAGCAATTGACAAAATAATGTCATGTAAATCATTAGAAGAACTTATCACTCTTTTTGATGAACTCTACGAAAAATATTTTCTCAATTACAATGTTAAGTTCAGAGATTTTAAAGAAAAGATTGTTAATGAGCCGGAATTTAAGAAACTAAAACTTGACAGACAAAAGGAAATTTTTGCTCGCATGTTAGACCTGAATCAGCTTTATGTGAATGTTAGCGACATGGAAGATAGTCAGTTTAAGCTTTCTGATGAAGATATTTCATTAACCAAAAACTTTTATCAATTATAAATTATGGCAGACGATAAATATTTATGGGAAACGCTGCCAGAAAAGGCATTTAAACTAAGGTTGCAATATCCTGAAATCCCGGAATACATAACCGATAATTTGCGATATGAACTCTTTACATGGCAGGAAGAAGCATTAATTAATTTTTTAACATATG
>CAYOAB010000102.1:0-2075 GCA_964401875.1 Microcaldota archaeon | reverse complement strand
AAAGTATACGTTTCCTTGAAATAATTTGAAGCTAACTCTTTCAAACTCTTAATGGGTATAAACATTAAAACAAATTTATGTATTCTACTTGAACGTAAAAAGAATAACATGAATAATACAACTAAAAACACAAATAAAGGAACCAATAAATCAGAAAAAATAAAGAGAACACCCGTTAATGCAACACATAAAACCACTAAATCAAAAACCCTTTCAATTGCAATGGAAGAAATTGATTTTGAATCACTCATATTCAAATATTTTTTGAAAACTAAAACCCTTAACCCCTCCCCAATGGCCCGGGAAGGTGCAATGAAAGCAATTAAATGTCCCAGGTTATAATTTAATGTTAATTCAATAAAACTCTTTTCACTTTCACTTATAACTTTAAACCTAAACACTTGTAATAAATACTCAACTATCCCTAAGAACAACCAAAACAAAAACATGTAAACGGGAATTGTTTGAACTAATTCTATGAACTTTAAAACGTCAAATTCACTTAAAACCATTATAATTCCAATTAGAATTATACCTATAACTAAAAGTAAAAAAGTAAATATTAATTCCCTTATTTTCATATTAATTTCACCGAATAAATCCTAAGCATAAATAATGTAAAAACAATTAAACAAACCAAAACAATTTCAGGTTTAAGTAAAACTCTATGTATGTTACGTGCAATGGAAGGTTCAGTGTAAGTTATATCATATAACCTAAACATCAAGTAACAAACAAAAGGTATAGTGGCCAAGTAATAGGTACTATACTGTTGAAAAGTGTAAAGTATAAACAAAATAAAAATTATACCTAAACTTAGAATCAATAAACCGTCAAGAGTTTTATCAGAATATTTAGTTAAAACTTTCCTTTGCTTTTCACTATTTGAAATAAACATTTCAGCTCTCCTCTTAGATAAAGCTAAATAAACTGCAATGAAAAATGAAATTAAAAGTAACCATTGAGATGCTAATATACCAGTAATAAAAGTTCCACTTATAGCTCTCAAAAGAAAATTAAAAGCAATGAAATTAACGTCCATGAAAACAAATTCTTTAAACAGGAAAGTATAAACTAACGTTAATCCAAATAATCCTAATACAATTAATAGGAAATATAACCCTATGTAATACCCAATAAGTAATGATAAAATAAACAAGAATAAAGCTATAATTAAACTTAATTGAACAGAAATTTCCCCGGAAGCAATGGGACGATTTTTCTTTTCAGGATTTTTCCTATCCTTCTCTAAATCCCTAATATCATTAATTATATAATTAACACTTGAAATCATACAAAGTGAAATGAAACCTAAAATTAAATTAGGTAAGAATTCCATGTTAAGTAAAGCCCCTCCGAAGAAAGGAACAAGAAATACAAGTAAATTCTTATAATATTGTTGTACTCTCAATAACCTTAGAAACGTGTTCATACACCTATATATATTTAAAAAAATTTATAACCTATCTATTCACATGAAATTCCTTGTAACGGGCGCATCAGGATTTTTAGGTTACCACGTGTGTAAATTCTTAATTGAAAAAAACCAAGAAGTTATAGGTTTAGATGTAAATGATTTTGAATATGATGATTTAAAAAACGAAATAAAATTTTACAAGGGAGACATTAGAGATTCAAAATTAATAGAGAAAGTAACGGAAAATGTTGATGTGGTAATGCACGGGGCAGCAGCATTACCTTCTGAATCAAAAAAAGTAATTTATGATGTAAATTTGAAAGGAATGGATAACATTTTAGAATCTTGTATTAAAAACAAAGTTAAGAGATTAATTTACATTTCATCAACAGCAGTGTATGGTATACCAAAACAGCATCCCATAGATGAAGATGCTCCTAAAATAGGCGTAGGCCCGTACGGGGAAACCAAAATAATAGATGAACAAAAGTGTGATGAGTACAGGAAAAAAGGATTAACTATAACAATTTTAAGACCTAAAACTTTCGCTGGGCCTTACAGGTTAGGAGTATTCCAAATATTTTGTGATTGGGTATACTCAAAAAAGAACATTCCAATCATAGGTTCAGGTAAAAACAAATATCAACTTTTACACGTT
>CAYOAB010000101.1:0-2094 GCA_964401875.1 Microcaldota archaeon | reverse complement strand
CAAAGTTCTCACATGTCCTTCTCACAACACTATAACATGTTCCTTTCTCTTTACCTAATATTATGTGATCTAAAACATAAATACCTAACATCTCACTTGCTTTCTTAAAATTTTCAGTCATAAGTTCATCCTCTTGTGAGGGCAGAACATCCCCACTAGGATGATTATGTAATAGTATAATGGCCGAAGCGTCAAGCTCAATGGCCTCTTTGAGGATTTCACGAGGATTAACATTAACCTCCGTGCTAGTACCAACATTGAATACCTTATCACCAATAACATAATTTCTTCTGTTAAGAAAAACCGCACAAAAATGTTCTTTATTTGAGAATAATAATGAACTATATTTCCTAGTTGTATATTCAATTGCTTCCTTTGTACTTGTTATTTTACTCTTTTCATTAGTTTCACAATACATTCTTTTCCCTAATTCTAATGCAGCTTTAATCTGTGAAGCTTTGGCAAGACCGATTCCCTTAATTTTTTTAAGTTCAGTTATACTAACAGAATCTATATTTCTTATATTTTCATATTTGTTTAGTATTTCCCTAGCTAATTCTTCTGCACTTTTGTTATTATATCCAGTTCTAAGTAAAATAGCAAGTAATTTACTATTACTTAATGAGTTTGGGCCTTTCTCAGCTAACATTTCACGTGGTCGTTCTGAAACTACCCATTTACATATGGACATAATAAAATTAAGTGTATTTCAGTATTTAAGAATAATTGAAGAAACATTCCAGTAAGAATTTATACTTTCATATTCTAATATAATTCATATGTGGAGTTAAAAACTTCATTTGTTGTAGTATTATCGCTCTCACTTTTACTGAGTTTAACTTTAAAAATTGAGGTGATAGATATTCTAAAAACAAATATAATAAATTTATTCAGTATCGCTCTTGAGGGTATTATCCACGTGGAGTATAAAATACTCCTTGAGTGATATTTCTACAAAAAATGAAAGTTAAGTCCGCGTTGGGTAATACCTCTTGAGAGTTCAATTCTCTCACTCCACTTATTATAAAAATTATATTTACATTCCTTACGTCTGACGTAAAACGTTATGTTTATAAATTTTATATGTCAAATACAATATGTGCGGGTCAAAATAGATCTATATTTGGATCTGTTTCGCTCTATTTTCAAATGCCATCAAATTTAGTGAGTAAGGATGGATACTACTTGACTGAATAAATGAAGTTGGGAGTCTTAAAGAAAATAGAGTTCTGCTCTTTTATTTGATTTCTATTATTTTAATATCGCCTTCTATTAAATCTATATATGAAATATTATTGTAAGTATATTTTTGAAAATAACATCCAACAATAAAATCTGCAAATTGAAGACCTATCGAATTATATGAAAAATCATGAGAAATTTCACAAACCAATTCTTTTTGAAACAAATCAGTTATTCTTTCACGTAATTTTTTAGTGTTTTTTAAATCAATAATTACTTCAAATGAATTTTGTCTAACCTCTCTAACTAAAATTGAAGAAACATATTCATATAAAAGGTATTGTTTTTCAAATCTTTTTGTTAATTTATTTTTATCTAATACTATAATAATTACTTCTTTACTTAAATTATTTAATTTTTTTATAAATCGTTTTCTATTAACATCAGACAATTCAGTAAACTTAATTTCATTATGCTTTCTAAAAATCTTATAATTTTTTAATTCTCTTATAATTTTATACATTTTTCTTTCTTCATTTTCATCAATAATTAAAGCACATAATATAAAATACCTTGAAGAACCTTCAACCTGTCCATCATCACCACTTTCATCAATGTAAATTTTTTTCAATTTATCACGCTTTTTAATCACTTGAAAAAATAAATGAGAAAAAAAAAGAAATTATAAATTAAACGAATCAAATGAAACGTTCATACAATCTTCAGGGTATAAAATGATTTTCCCTTCCTTATACTTCTGTTGAATTCTATTAATCGCTTCCTCTTTAGATTGGGCCTCCACGTTCACAATCTTAGAAAGAGTTTCCACAATTTCAATTTTATACTTCATATTCTCCACCAGTTTTTCTTTTTAAAAAAGTAATAATAATGTGGATTTTAAGTGTTTAAAAA
>CAYOAB010000100.1:0-2106 GCA_964401875.1 Microcaldota archaeon | reverse complement strand
TAAATAAAACTAATGTCCTTAACCCATAACTTATCGCCCTTAAATTATCAAAATTCATAGAGGTTACCATAAATTCATCAATACTTAACCATATAGCTATGGCAAATAATGGAATTGAAATTATATATGAAATTGAACCTAATTGTTCAGAATTAAATTTAAAGTTTGAAAGAATTTCTAAAATTCTATCTTCTATACCAAAACCTTTAGCGAGCAAATAAATGCCCATAAAACCTGCAACGGGTTTCCATTCTAAACCCAATGAATAACTTATAACTAAGCTTAGAATTATAAGAGCTGGAATACCTATGAACATTCGGGCAAAGTAAGGTTCTCTTAATTTTTCCAATACTAAAAAGTAAGTTCTTTCTAACTCCTTAGATTGTTTCATTGAAACTTGTCTAACTGAATCAATTTTTATTCTTGAACTTAAAATAGGAAGAATCTGTTCATCATCTGCCCCATCGGTAACAACAATACAAGATTCTGCATTAAACTCTGATAGAATGTTATCCAATTGATTGGTAATCTCTCTATCGGAAAGGTAACTTCTGGACTTATCTCCCACTAAAGTTACAATTTCAACATCTTCTCCTTTTGATTTCATTAAATCATAATTTCTTATGGCTTCAAAAATGGTATTACCGTCAACCTCTTCAGGATCTGCGAGTAATAACATATTTGCAGCGTCTAAATTAGCTTGCCTTCCTACTATTGGGCCACTTATGTTAACTTTAACTTTTAAATCGGCATCTCTATCGATACATATAACTAACGTCCTTGAAGGCATATTTATTAAATAACCACTAAAACTTTTAAACTTAATAACATTAATTAAAAGCATGCAAGTACCTGGAAATAAATTAGGAGATGAAATAGAGTATGCTTCAGGTGAAGGGACATATTCTGAAAATGAAGAAGTTAGGGCCATTTATTGTGGTGAAAATAATATAGATGGTGAAGGAAGAACAATATATGTTTCACCTTCATTCCAAATAGTTAAAAACATTGAAGTTGGAGACATCTTATATGGAATAGTAAATGATGTTACTGAAAAGAGTGCAACGGCCACTTTATTCACTGATAAAAATGATAAAGAAAAAAGATTAAACCTTTCAACTGATTTTGCTATGATGAGAATAGATGCAGTTAAATCTCCAGGAGTGTACATAAAAACACTTAAAGATTTATTGAGGAGAGGAGATATAATTAAACTTCAGATTATAAAGGCGGAAAAAGATTTGCTTGACTTTTCAATTAGAAATAAGGGATTGGGTGTCATAAAAGCTAACTGTTCTCAATGTAGAAAAACATTAAAACTTACAAAAGATAATAAACTATACTGTCCTAATTGTGACAGATATGAATCTCGTAAGATTGGTAGTCCGTACCTTGAGGTGATTAATTGAATTTAAAATATATAGTAGAAGAAAAAAATCATATTGAATTTGAGCTCGAAGGGGAAGAATATAGTCTCCCTTCTGTATTGAAGGATATTTTATTGGAAAATCCAGATGTGGAATTCGCAACTTATGTGATAGGACATCCAAGTAGAGATCCTCCAAAGATGGTTGTTAAAACTAAAAAAGAAGATGCTAAAAAAGTGTTAAAAGAAGCTATTAAAATAGCAATTAATGATTTTGAAAGTATTGATAAAGCATTAAGCAAATCATTAAAATAATTTTTATTTTTACACCAGTGATTCCATGAAAGAAATACTTAAAGAATTAAATGAAAGGAAAATGTTTTACATTGTAACGGCAGTTATGTTTGTGTTATATTTTCTTATAAGAATAGATATGCTCGCTGTTCTTGGAGCTATTTTCTTTATAATTGGTGTTATTTCTGAAAGTTTTGTTAATGCAAACGAGAAGGGAATTAAAAATGAGATTAAGGAAATTGTAATAGCAATTGTAATCGCATTAATTTTATGGTATGGTGCAATTTTTATATTAGGAACGGACATGCCTTTTAATGCGGTTGTTTCATGTAGTATGCTTGATACTCTTTATAGGGGTGATGTTATTATATTACAAGGAACAACACCTAACGTTAATGAAATTAATATAACATTAAATGATTATGAGAAAATAATAGAAAACAATG
>CAYOAB010000099.1:0-2123 GCA_964401875.1 Microcaldota archaeon | reverse complement strand
TCCTAAAAGAAAGGCCCTAGGGTTCAAAGAAAATTTGAACTTTGGATAGGTTTGCCTAAAAATCCCATTGGGCCCGTCCTTTTTTTCACATTTTTTCAAATACTTTTAATTTTAATCATTCATAGGACCAATTCTTATATATGCTTAGTATATGAGAACGCGACAGCGAAAGGTATTTAAAGGGGTAAAGTATCTAATCTCTGGTAGGTGTAGAAATGGTGTTAACACATAAAACTGAAAATATTGAAATTTCTAAAGATAAAAAGACAAAATTTGAAAGGTTTAAAGATTATATTAAACAAAAAGCTTTCATCGTGGCCGTTCCATTAGTTTTAACATTTACAACTCCTGTGCAAGCAGAAGAAAATTATGTTTATTCTGGCACGGAAGAAACAGAAAAAGAGATTGAAATTAAAATCAATTCAAATATGAAGAATGCTTATTTAGATTACAAAGAAGGTAAAATTGATATGGAAAAACTTGAAGTTAAAATCTTCAAGGAACTTTACACACAGGTAAAAGAAAAAGATTTTCCTTCTACTCAACTTGCACATGCAGTTGAAGAATTAATAGGCCAATTAAGTGGTATGAACCTTGAACGTGAAGTTAAACAAAAGAAAGTTTTTAAAAATAAAAAAGTTAAAAAACCACAAATAAAAGTAGAAAAACCAAAATCTATTACTGAAGAAATTAAAACAATTCCTTCCGGTGAAGAACAAAAAGCAGTCCAACATTTTTCTGAAGGCATTTCACAATTAGAACAGATTGCAAATGAAAATGAGAATGAGAATTATGATGAAGAAGTAATTACAAATTCTGTTCCTCTTTATGAAGCTGTTGACAATTTTGAATTAAACTTTGATAAGCGTATTAAGAAAATAAGTAACGCTGTAGGACAATTAGTTGAACAATACAAAAATGAAAAATATGAAACAATAAGAATTGATGATTATATGCTTGAAGCTAAAAATGATAATAATGGCGCTATATGGATTTCAAATCTATTGGTAAAAGAAATAGAAAAGTTGGAAGAAGAAACAAGCAAAGAATCTAAACTTTTATTATCTAAAATTGATAGGTGTGAAGTTTGTACCGACACATATCCTTTAAAGGAAACAATTTCATATGTAGTAAGTGAACTTTCTTCAAGAAAAAATGATTTTATTTCCGAAATGAATAAGAGCGGTATTAATTTTGATGAAAAAAAAGAAATTAAATTAGTGAAAGAAAAAGAAATAAGTGAAGATGAAAAATTAGAATTGGAATATGAAAAGAAATTGGAACAAATAAGAAAGTCTAATCAAAAACCTAAACTGAATGATAAGGTAAGATGGAAATTTACAAGTGAAGTTGATGTTAAAAAGCAAGCACATAATGTTCCAAGTTCAGAGAATAGGGGAATTGTAAATGAGACAATTAATGTTAATGTAGGTAACTCAATAATAGGCAAATCTGGTATTGGATTAGATTTAGTCACAGGTTACTCTGCAGAACTTGTAAGTTTCATGAACAACATTCATGATACAAGAGATTCAGATATAGTGGGTTCAAAATATTATGCACCCGATAACCATTTAGCAAGAATGTTGTTAGGTTTATCCTATAACAGTGAAGAAATTTCTTTATCTCTTATGGGGGGTTATAAGTTAGGTAAACTTTACACTTCAAATATTCTCGGAAGAGATGGTTACTACCCAATAGTTGCAGGTGGTTTAAAATCCACTAAAGATCAATTTACACAATTGAAATTTGAAATTCCAGTTTTATTCAATGTTGGGCAAAACATGAACGTTTCTCTTGAACATTTCTCAAAATACATTTTCATAAATTCAAATGTTGATTTCTCAAGACAATCTTCAATTTGGGTAACTGAAAATGATAACACTGTTAAGGACACTTTCAATGTTTTAAACAACCAAAACTTTGTAGGTGTTACTTTATATCCATTCCAAATAGGAAATGATACAACAATCTCTCCAACTTTATTTGCTGTGGGAAGTTACAACATGTTAAATGCAAATAACTTACAAAAAGTCCAGTCATGGAATATAGGTCCCGGTATTGGTTTAAATGCATTGTATAAAGGGCAACCACTCATGGTTTTAGGTTATGGTTATGGTATG
>CAYOAB010000098.1:0-2159 GCA_964401875.1 Microcaldota archaeon | reverse complement strand
TAGGTAAAGGTGGTATGAACCTTAAAGAAATTATAATCAAAACAGGTTGGGCGGCAAGAGTTCAACGTTCTCCAACAATTTCCTCTAATATAATTAGAGGAATAAGAGGTTCTGAAGTTATGTCTGCTTCAGAAAGAAAAAAGTTTCTAAATTCATTTGGTAAAAAGATTAACATTACTAAAGCAGAAAGTGAAATTGAATGGGTAAAAGTGGTGGCACTCGGAGCATTCAAGGAAATAGGTAGAAGTTGTTTACTTGTTCAAACAAACAAGGAAAACATATTGATTGATGTTGGTGCAAACATTGATACCACTGAACCAAGCAAAGCGTACCCTTACTTAAGTAGTGTAGGTTTAGCTATTGATGATATTGATGCTGTAATTATAAGTCACGCGCACACAGATCACAGTGGATTCCTTCCATATCTTTTCAAAATGGGGTATGAAGGACCAGTTTTCTGTACCCCTCCAACAAGAGAATTAATGACTTTATTACAATTTGATTTGATTAAAGTGAGTAACATGAACGGTGTTGAACCACCATATTCTGATTCTGATATTAGAAGATGTGTGGCACATATTATAACGAGAAATTATAATGAAGTAACAGATATTACACCTAACATTAAATTAACATTCCGTAATGCGGGACACATTTTAGGTAGTGCGACTGTACATTTACATATAGGTAATGGTAAACATAATATGGTTTACACTGGTGATTTACGTTACACACCATCAACTTTATTCAATGCGGCAGATACAAATTTCCCACGTGTTGAAACTTTATTCATTGAAAGTACTTACGGTGGTAAAAATGATGTTATGCCCCGTTCTTACGAAAGAGATGAATTACTTTTCAATTCCGTAATGGATATTGTAAAGAATGGTGGTAAAGTTTTAATTCCTGTATTCTCAGTAGGAAGAGCACAGGAAGTTATGCTTGCTTTAGAAAAAATGATACATGGTAAAGAGGAAGAGTTTCCTTACAAAGTTTATTTAGATGGTATGATTTTGGAAACTACAGCTTTCCATACAGCTTACCCTGAATATTTGAAAGATAGCATTCAAAGGAGAATATTATCAAACGATTCACCTTTTGAATCACCAATTTTTGAACCTGTTAAAAGAAATAGGAAAGAAATTGTTGAAGGTGATCCTTGTATTATTCTTGCTCCTTCAGGTATGCTTACCGGAGGACCTTCAAATGAATTTTTGAAAATGTTAGCGGAAGATTCTAAGAATGGTTTATTCTTTGTAGGTTATCAATCTGCATCGTCATTGGGTAGAAAGATTCAATCTGGTGATAAGAGTATAACCGTTACAGATAATGAAGGAAGAATAAGAAATATTGAAATTAACATGCAAGTTAAAACAATTGAAGGATTCTCAGGACATTCTGATAAAAGACAATTGATAGCGTTTGTACGTGATATGAACCAGAAATTCAAGAGCATATTTACAATGCATGGTGAAGCACATAAGTGTGAAGAAATGGCCAAAACATTAGGACAAATATTTGAAACTGAAGCACGTTCTCCTATGGATTTGGACGGGATTAGAATAGCTTAATTTTTTATTTTCTCTTCTATTTTTATTTTTTTGAATATAGCTATTTAAACTTTAGATATTTGAATAAAACACTGCGGAAGAGGGGAGTTCCCCTCTTCCCCGAGTGGTCTGCCCCATCTCCCCCATGCAGTTGCATGATAATTGAAATATGCTTCTAAATTTTTTTAACTCTCATATCGAATTGTAATTGTTTTGCTCTAATTCCTTTATTACACTTTGCTCTAAGGAGCAAAAATTATTCCTTTTTTTGATTTTTTTATACCTTTTTAAACTTTAGATATTTGAATAAAATAGATGCAAATCGTTAAAATTACTAAAAAGGGTCTTAGGAAAGCGCATACGAGCGGATTTCTTGAAAAAGTTAAAGAAAAGGGTCTTATTGTTAAATTGGATAAGGATAATTTAACACTTGAATTTTATGCTAAGGACCCGTTTGTTGAACTTAAAGGTAAAGATGTTTTAACTGCTTTTTGTTTAAGTGAGGGCAGTATTGATTTAAATAGGGCCTTAGGTTTATTTTCTGAAGATACATACTTGAAAGTTATAGATTTAGGGGAAATTTATAACGATAATGAGAAAACAATTACA
>CAYOAB010000097.1:0-2181 GCA_964401875.1 Microcaldota archaeon | reverse complement strand
GGATATTCTGCTCTTACTCCACCTTCATAAGTTATTTCTTCACCTGTTGAATAATTTAATTTAACTAAATAAGTTCCTATTGCTGCATTATTGTATAAAACAATTAAATTACCATTCTCATCAAATACAAATGTACCTTTCTTCATATCAGCTTCAAGTAACGTTGTGTTCCATAATTCGTTACCTGTTGTAACGTTATATGCAATTAACCTGGCCTCTGTTCCATCAGTATTTACTGAATAAACATATATGTTATTTGTGATTGGGTGTTGTAAGATATTTGTATTAGAGTTAACATAAGTTGTTACAACCTCAGAAGATTTATTATACACATAAATTTTATTTTCATATTCTGCTCTTCCAATACCTTTAGTACCATCTGCTGAAATATCTGTTTCCAACCAATATTTATTGGTAGTAGTTGCACTCCATGTGTTAGTGCTATCATTTGAAACATATAAAGGACCATAATTTAAACCCGCATATAAATCCTCTCTATCATTAGATAATGAAAGAGTTGTGAAAAAAGATGTTGGTGAAATTAAATTTGCACTTCTCCATGTACCATGTACAAGATTATAATAGAAAAGTTCATATCCACCAGTAGTACTATTTCTTAAAGCCAAAAGAGCATCATAATAAGGTGAACTTGAAACTCCTATTTTATCTTTATAAGTTGGATCCATATTAAATGAATAACCCTCTGGAGCGAAATTCTCTGTATGTGTTCCTTCAACTAAGTTGTGACTATAAATATAATCTCCCCAGTCCCTAAAATAATTACCAAAGGTTACCAAACGAGTTCCATCACCAGACATTTCCATTGAATATATTCTGTGTGTATCTGTATCATAACCTGTTTCATATATTTTATTCCAATTACCTGAGACATAACAATCTGAAGTACATTCATACAAAGTATAATTTCTTAAACTAACTACCATTCTGTTTCCATTATCTGAAATTTCTGCAAAATAATAATCCGAAGTTACTCCTGCAGGGTTTACAACTGCACCGCCTATTGTATTGTCATAATAATAAACTGAACCTGTAGGATTATCAACAGTAGCAATTACTTTTGAACCATCACCAGAAACGGCAAAATCTGTGAAATTTCCTGAATCTCCACTAGTCATCACCACTTCCCAGTTTACACCATAATCAGATGAAACTACAATAACAGAATTAGTTGGTGTAGCATCATATGAATAAAACACTTTTGAACCATCTGCTGAAATAACTACATTAGTTGGAGTAGCAGGTAAATCTCTTTCAATCCAATACTCAGTAACTACTTCTTCATAAGAATTTTCATTGCTCCAAACAGTATTACCAGCACAATCTATCTTTGAAAAGGTTGTGGAATTATATAATATAACACCACACTCATTCTCTAATGGAGTGAAATAATTTTCAGTAGAATAATCATATTCAGATGAATAAATTTCACTATAATCATCGGCCGAATAAAAATTGTATGGATAACTATAAAGAGATGTAAATAACTTATTATCAAATTTAGCAACACCAGAAAGATGTGTGTTTAAATTCAAATTATTAAATGCAGATTCAATAGGACCTAAAGTCTCTTCTAAACCACTTTCAACTTCAATAAGTGAATTAAATAAGTTAATACCTACTGCTTCTTCAACCTCACTTGTTGTAGGGTCTGGGGTTGAAACTACCCCTTCTATAAAATCTTTAAATCTACATCCTTCAATTCTAACATCACTATTATGATTTAAGATACCAATAGCATTAGAACTTAAACTTACCATTGCATAATCAGAAATTAATGGTTGATTACAATATAATTCATAAGAACCATTCATATATATGAAAACTTCTGTATCTACTTCAGTATAATAAGTGTTAGGACATAAAGCAGTATCATTATTTATATAGAATGTACCATCATAATACCTAACATCACCGTACTCATTTGTAATGTTACCATCAGGTGATGCTTTAACATCATTTAAATCAATACATTCATCAGGCCCTGGAGGGGGAGCACCACTTGAAAGAGCAAGTGGGAAATAATCTGTATTGTTAGAACTACCTAAAGTACCTGTTAATGGATTAGGATCGTCACAAATTCCATTATCATTACCATCTAAACAATATTGTGAATAACCTAAACCATCTAATTTTCCCCAGAAATTACCACCTAATGTATCA
>CAYOAB010000096.1:0-2238 GCA_964401875.1 Microcaldota archaeon | reverse complement strand
AATTGATGAATCTCAACTTCTTGTCCTTCCTGATAATTTTCAATGCGAATAGTATCCATATATTTATCTGTAAAATCTATCTCAAAGTGAATTTTACTTGGGTAAACGTTCCCGCACTATGCCTTTGTGGTAGTAATTATCTTCGATGAACTCACGTCGTTCGGTTCGTGGAAAGCGTTCTGTAAGCCAATAGAAAACTATACAAGCGAGAGAGAACGAAAAACTTTGCAAACTTACTGCAATGAGGCTTAGTGTGTGTGTGTGTTATGGCTTTGTTATTTTTTTCATTTCAAAAGTATGTCTTAACGGCAAATTCGAATTGATTAATAAAAATCTCCTTAAATCTCGATATATTGTTTTGTTCATAAAATAATAACATTGCCTTTTTATAATCTATCGAATCAACTGTTCTGAAAGAAATTGGACAATATTTGTAATTCATTAAAATTGCATTACTTACGATTCGAGCCGTTCTCTTGTTTCCATCCATAAAAGGCTGTATATATGATATTAACACTAAAACCAATAGTGCCTTTTCAAATATGTTCTCTTTTTTATTTACCAAATTGCAAGCTAACTCCAATGCTTCTCTAATTTGAAATTCACTTTCTAATGGTCGGTAGTTTGTTCCTGAAATACCAACTCGACGTTTTCTTAAATGTTTATCTACAGCTAAATCTTTTATAAGTAAACTATGTATATCTTCAATTTTTGATATCGATAATGGAATTAAATAATCTGTATTTTCTACTAAAAAATCCAATGTGTCTTTGTGATTCAGAAGCATAATTGCTTCCTCTTTTGTCTTTCCTGCAGCAGTTTCTTTATCTTTTAACAATCTTTCAGTTTCAAGTAATGAATATGTATTGCCTTCTATTTGGGATGATTTCCAACTTAAATCAATTGCTAAACGTTCAAGTTCCTTTTTATATTCAAGTTCAGACAATTGTGATATATTATCAATATATTTAGTTTGTAAATTAGTTAATTTCAGAAGTTCTGTTTTACTAAAAATCTCAGTTTTATCTAACAATTCAAAGATTTCTATATTGAAATTTTCTTTAATATGTCTTTCATCAATTTCCTTTTCGAAATAACTATCTAAATTAATTGAATATAACAATTCGTAAGAAGGTGAAATTAAATATCTTGTTCCTTTACCTTTACCCTCCGAAATTATGAATTTATCAGTTTGAAGTTGAGTTAGAATTCGCTTTACTGTAGCATAACTTATCGAATAGGCAAATTCTTTAAAAATTACCCCCGAAGAACAATTTGCGTGGTTGTTAATGAAATTTAAAATTTCTATTTGTTTTGTTTCTTTCATATTTTCTCATTCAGCTCACAAATATATAAAATACAGCTCAAAAATCGACACGCGTGAGCTTTATTTTTTGCATAATGAGCCATAACGTGCCCACGCTAGGATTTAGTGGCAGTATTCGTGGTTCGAGTTCTGTCAGCCGATAGAAAACTATACAAGCGAGCGAGAACAAAAAAAACCTTGCAGACTTACTGCCATGAGGCTTAGTGTGTGTTAGCAACTGCCGTTCTATTTTAGTCATTCAATCTATTTTCAATATCCATTCTTTGGTGTAAAATTCTAATAATTTCCAAAACATCATTTTTAATGTCTATTCTGTAAAAAATAAAATGTGATTTTATCTTAGATCTAAAATAACCTTTTCGGACAAAACTATAATCAATTCCTGAATCTGGGTTTTGAGTAAGAAATTCAATCTCGTCTATAATTAAATTAAAATATCTGTCGGCTTGCTCTACAGACCAATTCTCAAAAGTATATAACCAGATATTCTCTAGGTCTTGACTTGCAAGTTTACTTATTTTATATTCCATTTTCAAGTAAATGTTTCTTATGGATATTTGCTAAAAAATCATTCCTACTAAAATCCTTTACATATCCAGATTTTTCACCTTTCTTTAGTTCTCTTATCAATTCAGTTTTTTTAGACTCTTCATATTCAAAAAGTCTTAAAGCTGCTCTCACTACTTCACTTGCAGATGAGAATTTTCCTGTCACAACTTGCTTATTTATGAAATTATCAAAATAATCTCCAAGTAATATCGATGTATTTTTAGCCATAACTTTAAATGTTTTTTACAAAAATACCAATTGTTGGTATTTATTGCAAGTTTTTTGTTATCTTTTTTAGGTAGTTGCTAACGTCAAACTGTCTAAAAACCCCAAGACTTTATTTAAATATTTGAATATCAGTA
>CAYOAB010000095.1:0-2283 GCA_964401875.1 Microcaldota archaeon | reverse complement strand
TTAAAGAAAATATTCATTAAACTTGTTTTACCCACTCTACGCACACCACGTAATACAATTATACGTTCTTTACGTTTTAATGCCCTTTCAACTTCAGAAAATTCATGTGAATATCCATAAAAATCTTTATCCTTAGATTTGGGTTCAATTTCAAAATACATAAATTATATTAGAACATAAAAATATATATACTTAACCAAAAACAGGTTTTGCTTAACCTTAGTTAAGAAGAATTGAATTTTGCTTAACTAAATGAGAAAAAACATTGGTAAAAAGAATAAAGAAAATCCTACAATTAAGAAAAATAACCAAACAAAGAAATTCCAATGCATGATTTTCCCTCCATCGAGAGGGCCAATAGGTAACATGTTAAAGAAACCTAACACGGCGTTAATGTTCCACCCTATGAAACTTAGACGTATGAGAATTGAATCTGCACCAAGAATTGGAAGTAATACAATGAATGAAACAAGGAAAATTATAGAAAGAGTAAAATTAACGAACGGACCTGCAAGTGAGATTAAACCATTTTGTTTTTTAGTGATTCTTTCGGCGTATATATAAACAGCACCCGGCGCAGCAAATATAATGCCTACGAGTACAGCCATACCGAAAGCAAGGATTAAACCCATCGGCCACATACGGAATTCCGCTTGCGCGCCGTAATATTGTGCAACAAACTTATGACCAAGTTCATGGAATACAAAACCGAAACCGAGAGCTATGAGTATAATACCTAAATTAATTATTAATGAATTAAAATCAGTAAATAGTGAATCTAAACCTTCAAGAGCAACAAATAAAGCTAAACTTAAAACTAACATTGAAATACATATTTCAGTTATTTCCCTTGAAGTTATAGAAAAATTACTCATTAATTAAATTAGAATGAAAATATATAAAAAGTAAAAATTATTGTTTTAACATTTCCTTTTCTGATTTGACTGTTTTTCTAGATTTTAATATGGAAGGAATGTCTAATAAAACACCTTTATCATACTTCTTAATAACATTTTCAATTTCTGAACGGAACTCTCCAGTTACGTATGGAAACCTATCAACAATCAATTCCTTTATTGAAGAAAATTCACCTAACTTAGCG
Organism: Microcaldota archaeon; assembly: GCA_964401875.1. Taxonomy (GTDB): domain Archaea; phylum Micrarchaeota; class Micrarchaeia; order CAILAH01; family CAILAH01; genus CAYOAB01. The sequence goes on along the minus strand of CAYOAB010000095.1, from coordinate 1,181 downwards.
AGAGTGTCAATACATTTCAAACTAACTTTATTTGAAATCATACCAGTATAAATGAAACAGTTAACTTCACATGAAGTTTTATTTTCATTATATAATCTATCTATAAAATCAACCCAGTAAGAATCAATTTTATCATTAAGTTTTTGATTTATTTCTTCCTCACCTGCATAAATTATCCTTCTATCTATAAATAATAAACTTGTTAATGGTCCTTTGTTAGAATATTTAGCTTGAACTTCAAACAATTTGAATAAAACTTCCTCATTAACTTCTTCTATATTCCATATACAGAATGCTTTCTCAACTTTCTCAATATTACCAGAAAAACCTAAATTTTCAATCGTATCAATAAGCGCGTCGTTTAATGGTTTAGACAAATTTGTATCCTTATATTCAATTGCATATAAGATTAAATCTTCAATTTTATTGTTTTCTTTTAATTCATTTATCTCTTCTAATGTAATCATAACTAAAAATAGAAAAAAGTATAATTAAAAACATTTCGGATTTTTTTCACCTGTATATGAAAGAAGAATTCTCCTTAAACTTATCTATTAATTGCTTTTCAGTAGTTCCCACTGAAGGTTTAATTAAAGAGAAGGCCTTTTCAAAATCTTTCATGTCAATCTTATCTTTAATTCTATTTTCACGTATCAAAATCATACCAGTTTCCCTACAAACACCTTCAATGTCTGCACCAGAATACCCTTCACTCAATTCAGCTAATTTAGTGAAATCTAACTTTTTACTTATGGGCATTTTACTTGTATGTATTTTGAATATCTGTTTACGCGTTTCAACGTCAGGCAATCCTATTTCAACAATGTAATCAAACCTACCAGAACGTAACAATGCTTTATCAACTAAATCAGGATGATTGGTTGCACCAATAACGACGACACGTTTAGTGTTAAGCATACCATCCATTTCTGTTAATAATGTGTTAACAATTCTCTCAGTAACTTTTGACCCTGAATTATCTGTATTACGTTCAGAGGCAACCGCATCAATTTCATCAATGAATATAATACAAGGTGCCGCTTGACGTGCCTTCCTGAAAATCTCACGCATTATTTTCTCACTTTCACCTACCCATTTATTGAGAACTTCTGGGCCTTTAATTGAAATGAAATTGGCTTCACTCTCATTCGCATCAGCTTTAGCTAACATGGTTTTACCAG
>CAYOAB010000094.1:0-2295 GCA_964401875.1 Microcaldota archaeon | reverse complement strand
TTCCGCTTTATATGAAGCAAGTAAAAATCATAAGGTTATACATTTAGGAGTGAGAAGCGCATGTGAAGAGGATGTTGAGAATGTTCAAAAATTTCATAATATTATTTTGAATTCCCTTGATATGAAAACGCTTCTAGAAAATTTAGGTGAAAAGGTTTACATAACTTTAGATGTTGATGTTTTAGATCCCGCTTACATGCCTGCAACTGGGACTCCGGAACCTTTAGGTATAAGTTATGGTAATTTACTTAACATTCTAATAAGTGTTTGTAATAATAAAAAAATAATTGGCATGGACATTGTTGAGTTAAGTCCTCGTGAGGGATTACATTTCTGTGATTTAAGTGTTGCTAAACTTATATTTACTTGTATTGTAATGTTAGGTAAAAAAAGTGATTAATGATGTTATATTTAGTTCCAAGTTTATTGTCCGGTTACTTAACAAAAATATGTGATGACTATTCCGAACAAAAAAATAAGGAAATAATATTTTCATTTTTATTTTCATTGCTTTATGCTTTTGCCATAATTTTATGTGGTTTAATTCAACCTGTTCTAATTCCACTTATTGCTGGAGTAGTTGTGGGTAACATTTTCGCTAACAAGATTGACACTCGCGAACATGTTCTTGCAGTTATTTTAATTATTGGTTTTTACATATTCACATTTCAAATTGAAACAATATGGATTTTTTTCATTTTTGTTTTTGCTTCATTTTTGGATGAAACATTACATGAGATTGGGGGCAAATTCAAAAAAGAATATTTAGAAAGTAGGTTTATTACTCCATTTATTGCATTTGTAATTTCTTATATTTTATGGGATTTCTCATTTGTATTATTCATGGTATTATTTGATATTGGTTATAGAATAGCTGAAAGAAAAATGTTTATTAAATAATATCTTCTAAAATAATTTATGCGTATAGGAATAACAGGTGTTCCCGGGTCCGGTAAAACAACTCTTTCTAAACTTATATGTGAGAAACATAATTTACAATACATTTCTATTAATGATTTAATTAATGAGAAAGGTTTTTGGACAACAATTGATGCACGTGATGATGCCAAAGTTGTTAACATGATTGCATTGAAGAAAGAGTTACAAAATGTTCCAGAAAATTGTGTGGTGGAAGGCCACTTATTATGTGAATTCCCAGTACCTCTAGACATTTTAATTATACTCAGGTTACCCATTAAATTACTTGAAAAAAGGTTAACTGAAAGGGAATACAACGATTTCAAAATGAAATCTAATATTTATTCTGAGCTTTTAGATTATTGTACTGATAGGGCCAAATGTAAATATTGTAATTCCCCTACTGCGATGTATGAAGTTTTAACAAATAAAAATATTGAAGAATGTATGGATGATATTGATAAAATTATAAATGGTTCCGGAGATAAATTCAGGGCCCCTTGGGTAAATTTAAGTGAATTTGAAATGTAGATTTTGACAAAAAGAATTTAAACTTAACTCATTTTAATATAAACACGTTATATTATATAGGTGAAAATGTATGGCAGAACTTCAACATATGAATTTAGTGTTTATCGGACACGTCGATGCAGGTAAATCCACTTCCGTGGGTAGACTTTTATTCGAAACTGGAGCAATTCCTGAACAAACTATCAGGAAATTGAGAGAGGAAGCAGAAAGAATTGGTAAACCAACTTTCGAATATGCTTTCGTTATGGATACTCATAAAGAGGAAAGAGAACGTGGTGTTACTATTGATGTTTCTCACAAGGAATTCAAAACAGGTAAATATCACTATACAATTATTGATGCACCCGGGCACAGGGACTTCGTTAAAAACATGATTACAGGAGCATCCCAAGCAGATGCAGCAGTTCTTGTAGTTTCCGTTAAAGATGGTGTTCAACCACAAACAAAAGAACACGCATTCCTTTCTAAAGTATTGGGTATTAACCAATTCTTAGTTGCAATCAACAAGATGGATGCAGTAGGTTACGATCAAGCAAAGTATAATGCAGTTAAATCTGATATTGAAACTTTGTTGAAAGGTATAGGTTACAAAATGGATAATGTTCAATTTATCCCAATTTCCGCATATGGTGGAGATAACATTGCAAAAAAGAGTGAAAAGACAACTTGGTATACAGGTCCAACCTTATTAGAAGTTTTAGATTCATTCAAGGTACCACCAAAACCAGTTGATAAACCATTAAGAATTCCTATTCAAGATGTTTATACAATTACAGGTCATGGAACTGTTCCAGTAGGTCGTGTAGAAGCAGGTTCTATTAAAGCAGGTACAAAGATTGTTGTTAA
>CAYOAB010000093.1:0-2334 GCA_964401875.1 Microcaldota archaeon | reverse complement strand
CCCGAGGGCCTTTTCTTTTAGCCTTTTCTCATTCGTTTCACGATATCGTGAAAATCCTAGGGAAAAGAACCGAAAGAAAAGGGGCTGAACCCATGAGTCCAGGGGACATATGCTAACAGGTTTTTCAGATGAAAAACTTCCAGGCATACGCGTTACCGGATTCCGCCACCTCAGCTCTTTATATGTGTATGTGTTAAAAGTAATAAGCTTTAAATATATTTCCTGGATTTTATGAGATTTGTTTTAAAAACTTAACTTCCTTATAATTCTCACTTTTAACAGTACTTTTTTATAAAGTTGCATGTTAATAGAAACATTTAAATATATGTAAATGATCTAATAGGTGATTGTATGGGTTTAAGACCAGCTAAAACAACCAGAAAATTCAGTACTCCTGCGTGGACGAGGTATTCTAAGAGAAGACCACGTAAATCATACGTAAAGTCAATGCCACATAAAAACTTAAACACTTTTGAAACAGGTGTTATGAAGGAAGATTATGATGCTTTAATTGTATTACTTTCTAAGGATACAATACAAATCCGTGATAATGCAATGGAGGCGGCAAGGCAAACTTTGAATAGGCATTTGGATAGGAATTTGTCCACAACTTACAAGTTTAAAGTGAAAAAATATCCACACCAAATCTTAAGAGAAAACCGTATGCTTTCAGGTGCAGGTGCTGACCGTATTTCTAAAGGTATGAGAAAATCCTTTGGTAAACCTTCTGATTTAGCCGCAAGATTTAAACCAAACGATGTTGTGTTTGAAGTTTTCACTTATTCCAACAAGTTTGATGTTGTTTCTGAAGCTTACAGAAAGGCAGGTCAAAAATTATCTGGTAACTTTAAGGTCTTACTCAAACCCATCGGGGGAAATGAGTAATGAAATATATTTCAACAGATATTGACAGAATAATTGAATATTTAAAAAACCGCAAAAAAGCAGAGCTCATAGAGGTATCTAGAGCTCTTGAAATTAATCCCATGGACGTAGAGAAGTGGGCCCAAATTTTAGAAAATGAAGGTATGATAGAATTAGAACATACTTTCACTAAAATGTATTTAATATGGTTAGAAACCAATAAAGATTCTTATGACACAGTGGTTTTGAAAACAGGTGTTAGGGGAGAAAAAAAGAGTGAAAAACCTTCAATTAAAGAGACATTATCGCATATTGTCCCAAATACTACTACTAGTACTACTATTGAAACTAAAAAAGAATTACCCCCAACTAAGGTAGAATTACCTGTTCATAAGGAAATTAAAGTTCCTCAAATGAATTTCAATAAAGTTCAAGATATGAGTTCTGACATTGAGGAGAGAATGAGATTAATTAATAACACAATGAATGAAATTGCAGAGTTGAAAGCTGAAAAACAGAAATTGAACAACTCTGAATATGTTACTAAAATAAGTAAATATGACGCACAATTACAATCTTTAGATGAAAAGTTAGCAGAAAGAGAGTTAGCTGTTATGAGTTTAAAGATGAAAATGAAAAACATTCCAGAAGTTTTGAAAACTGTTAGTGTTGAATTTAACGGTGCTTCAAAGACATATTATGATTTAGAGAAGGAATACCGTTCCCAGCTTGAAGGATTAAATTCTCTTAAAAGTGATGTTACTGAGTTAAGGAAAGATTTACAAACTGAGATTAAATATTCCAAGCAGGCCGTTAACGTATGTTCTGAATCATTAAGTACCCTTGATGAACAAATTGATTTGGTTAACAAGTTAAGGGAAGATGCAAAGGAAAAGATAATTGAAGCTAACATGAACATTGAAAGGGAAAAGAATGTAATCAATGAAATGAGTACAGTTTTAGATAAAACTAATGTTCGCGTTGATGAAATGAAATCTCTTTTAAGTGATGTTAATGAAAGAATAGGTAAGGCCAAAGATACTTTTGATGAAATTAGTGAATATGAAAGTAAATTGATTGAGGCCGAAGACATGTTGAAAAACATTGAGAAAACTTACTCTTTAAAGTTAAACAATTTAAGGAAAACAATTGAAGATTCCGAGAGGGAGGCCACAAACCTTAACATTGAACTTGAAAAGTCCTTCATGGCCAACTATGTTAAAGAATTGGATAATTTAAGTAAAAACTATTCCAAGGATATAGGCCACATAAGAAAGAAGGATGAAGAGTTGGAAAGAAGAATTAAAGAGGCCCAAGATAGGTTGGGTAAGGTACTCAAGGAATAATTTTTTTATTTTTATTTATAAATGCTGAAAATATATTTTCATAGTATTTAAAGGAATTACGATTTTTTAAGTTTTATTTAAAAAGGGTGAAAATATGTTTTCACTTATTCATGTTTTTCATATA
>CAYOAB010000092.1:0-2663 GCA_964401875.1 Microcaldota archaeon | reverse complement strand
AAATTATAATAATTCATTTGAATTTAATGAGGTTCCTTACAAAATGTTAAATGAATCAATAAATCTTCACGAAATGGAATTTATAAATGAATTGAATAATAAGAACACTCGTCATAGGTTATATCAAAGTAATTTTTATCCATTAGTTAATTCTATATTTTTTACTTTAGATTTATTGAAATGTCCTATGGGAGAAGATACTAAAGCATCAGTTGCAGTATTAGCTTTTACTGCAGACCCCTACATTGTAGAAAATGAACCTAAATATCAAAAGTTTAAGAATGGGGAATGTGATGAATATTTTGATAAAATAACTGAAGAGTACATAAGAGAAGTTGAATGTAATAAGTAATTTTATCTCGTTTTTTTTTACAATCTTTATAAAGTTTGATTGACTATTATTTAGCATGACAATTCCAAAAGTAAATTTAGGACTTATTTTTTTCCTGTTTGTGTTGTTTGCAGGAATGAATTTTGCGGCTCCAGATTACACTATTTCTGAATGTGGTCGTTTTGCCAACCCAGGTTTATATGAGCTTACTGCAGATATTAATACTGGTTATATAAATACAAGTTTTGAAGATCCTACAGATCACACAATGTGTGCCGGTGATTATTTAACTTGGCAAACTTGTGATCCTGATACAGATCCTCTTAATTGTACTGTTGAAGCAGCAGCATACGAGGCGTGTATTGATTTAAATGGTTATCAAGACCCACAAACAGCATGTCTTCAATTTAGAGCTATTGGTGGATTAGGCTCCCAAAGTATTGTTTTAGATTGTAAAGGTCATAAAATTACTACTGATGTAGATTATGGTATTTTGGTTTATGAACCTTTTGCTGTTCTTAGATATGGTGTAGGTGGTTCATACTGGACAAGTATTTCTCAAAATGTTGAAATTAGGAATTGTTATGTTGAGAATTCACAAACCGGTGCTATTACACTTATTGATGTTCGTAATACAAATATAACAAACAACACTGTTATTAACAATGCACCAACTGAAACTTTTGCTGCTGGAAACATTCTAGGATGTTCAGGTGGTATTACTTTATTAAATTCATTTTATTCTGAAGTTACAAACAACACTGCAATAAATAATACTTTTGGTATTTGTGTTGCTCGCTCAAATGATAGGTGGAGTATATACGATCCTTTCTCACGTAATAATAAAATTTATAATAACCTAGCTTACAATAACAGATTCACTGGTTTTGGAATTGCCGGTGGTTCTTATAATAACACAATTTATAATAACGAATTTACTGATAACATATATGGTTTAATTATTGGTGCTGCATTCAATAATACTTTTAGGGACCTTAACGTTTCAAACAACAAATATATTGATTTCGCAGGCGACCCAATATTTTATATTGATTATTTCTGTCAAAACTATATTGATGGTTCACATGAAACTTATGTGGGTTCAATTGATATTACTGAAGGTGAAAAACTTTATTTCTATAATGAAAGTGTTACTTTGATTGGTGATGGTGTTACTCCTACACTTCCAACAAGTGAAATAATTGTATGTGCGAACAATGTAAATGTAAGTAATTTTGTTTTACAAGGTATTTCTTCAAAGAGAAATAATGGTCTTTTTATAATGGGTGACAATTTAAAAGTAAATGGTTTAGATGCTTCCAATGTTATGGTTGGTCTTTACACACAATTGAGTGATAATATAATAGTACAAAACAGTACTTTCACAGAAAATAAAAATGGTATCATGTTGAATTCAGTTACAAATGTTGATATTTCAAGAAATACGTTTACTGATAATACAGCAACAGGTATTGTAGGTTCTACAAGTTTTCTTTCATTCTTTGATATTCTTTCAAGTTCACCTCCTACTTATGCTCCTTTATCTTATATAGATATATATGATAATGAATTTATTGGGAGTGGTGATGGTACTTCAGTAAAAGATGCTTATCCTGGGGCTTTAGAAATTGATTTAGGTATGGGTTCAATGTTTATGTATCCAGGTGAATTTTTAGATATAGGTACAGGTTCTGCAACTTCATTATTCTTTGCTCATAATGTAACTTATTATGATAATGTTATTGATCAAAGTTCAACATATGGTTTTGTTGGTGTTTTAGTATCAGATTCTGAAATTTATGAAAATGAAATAACAAACATTTTAGGGGTTTCTGCATATGAATCAACACCAGGTGGATTTTTTGAAGTAATGCATTTGGATGAAATGTTAGCATTTTTACCTGGAACCGGTATTGTGTTTGATGGTTCTTTAACTAATATAACTTATAATAATATGTCAAGTTCAATTAATGGTTTTATTTCATTACCATTTACAAATATGTTTACAAGTTTTGGTTTATCATTAATGCCGCCTGGTCCAAATTATGTTTATGGAAATGAAATTTTTGATAATACATTGGTAGGTTTTGGTTTAATTGGTCCGACTATCTTCCATAGCAATTTGGTTTATGATAATAACTACACGTTTGCTATAACTGAAGGTAATTATGTTTTCAATAACTTCTTTAACAATACAAATGAAATATTTAGTATTGAAGCAGATGCACCTAATTATTTTAATATTACATTAACTCCAGGTACAAATATTATCGGTGGTGATACATTAGGTGGTAATTTCTGGGGAAAATTAGATGGTTTAGGTTATTCACAA
>CAYOAB010000091.1:0-2793 GCA_964401875.1 Microcaldota archaeon | reverse complement strand
TTCATAATATTAATTTCACGTATAAGTATATAAATATTTAATTGTCAAGTTTTAAATTATACTCTTTTTTTGAGTATAAAAACCCCGAAATTCCTATTAAATATTTCACATTTTTTAAGTATTTCTTCAATTCCGTTTTTAGTTGTACTTCTCCTAGCAGGAATAATTTCACATATAGTAAGTTTAGTTTTATCATAGGCCATTTCAGTTAATTTGGTCCATATTTCATCACACTTATTACTAAATTCATTATCAATCTTTCCTAACTGGGTTGCACTAATAACAACTTTATCTTGCGGCCATAACATGTAAAGGCCATAATAGTTTTCATTATTAACACCTTCAAACATTTCATCTAGATTTGTATTTTCATTCAAATCTGTATATATAACATCAAGTTCAGGGTTAATTTCTCTAACTATCCTTTCAATTTTCTCTTTATCAAGTCTTTCTTTTATATATTGTTTTCCACATTCATTAGTTACATGTTTCATTACTTTATACCTTATAGCGCCTTGAGAGTACATATTTATCACATTTATATTACAAGTTAAATAGATTTAAACTTAATTGTATAATTATAAATTATACTTATAAACTTTACTTTTTTTAATTAAAAAGAGGGGAAAAACCCATGAATGATGGCCTAACCTTATGTACATTGATAGAAGCAGAATGTGAATTAAAATCTAAACCATTAGTTATTACATGTAGGAGTGAAGATGAAATTTTATATAATATGGAAGATTTGATTGAATTTATATTAAACAGAATAAAACCACATATATCTGAATATCCAAAAATGGTAAAAAAAGGACAGATTTCAGATTGGATAATATTATCTTGTAAAAACAAAATGGGTATTGAATTAAGAAAGTTTGAATATAATTATGAGATATATTCAATCGCCTTATATTTACTTTACAAATCAGAAAAACTTGAAAGCCCAAAATTCAGTGAAATTTATGGTTATGATAAAATTAAAAGTAAAATGAAAGAGTTTTTCAATTCAGATATAAATACAGAATTAATTAAAAAATATAAAGTTAAGAGAACTGCTGGGATGTTATTATATGGTCCTCCAGGATGTGGTAAAAGCTACATGAGTAAATCATTAAAACAAGAATTTAAAATGAGAGTGTTATCATTAGATTCAGAGGTTTTTGAGAAATATAGTAGTTTACTACTTGAAATAGTAACAAAATTTGATTCTCCTATAATATTCATGGATGAAATAGATAGTCTTGCAACTGAAAAGGATAGATTTAAACCTAACGCGGGAATAAATTTCCTTAAAAGTATAAGTGATTTGTACAGTCAAGGTTTAAGTATACTGAGCACTTCTAATTATCCTTTAGAGATTAAACCTGCTTTTATAAGATCTGGGAGAATTGATACATTAATTTATGTGGGTACTCCTAATTTTAATGATAGAATTACATTTTTCAAAAGTTTCTTAAAAGAATATCCTATTACTAAAAAGATCAATTACAAAAAGTTAGCAGAAAAAACAGATTTTTATTCTCCAAGTGACATTAAACAAATATGTTATTTGTCATCATTAGAAGCGTTTAATCAAAGTTTAAAAAATGGAAAGGAAATTAAAATTAATCAAAAAATAATCGAATCAAAGATAGGTAATTCAACTGCAATTGAATGGTTTGAAGAAATGAGTCAAAAGAAATTTGATGAGCATCAAAAGAAAAGATTCAAGGATTTGTATGATGATATAGAGAGATATAAAAAATTCAAAGGAGGAATGAAAAAATGAAATTTTGTCTATTAGAAGAACGTAAATTGAAAAGAAAACCTACCGATAAAGAAAAGTTTATTGATTTAGCTATAAAGAGTCACATTGGATATCTTATAGGTTGGGCCGGGTCAATGCGCCTTCATTCTGAAATGAATGAATTTCCTGAATTAAATAAAGAACTAAACAAATGGTGGAAAAAGGAAGGGAAACTCAAATATGCTAAAGAGATTAAACAAGCAGAAAAAAATTTAAGGGAATATGAAAGGCAACAAGAGGAAGAAAGAGAGTTAGATGAGGATGAAATAAAAACATTAAGGGAAATGATTAAGGAGTACAAGAAAAGGAGATGAGTGTTGTATAGTAATATTTATAATATTGCTTCATACAATATTATTATATGACTTATTTAGATCAGGTCTTTTTTTCAAACCCAAATGAATTTATTTTAAATCAACTTAAAAAATTAGGATTTGAAAATAAAAATACATATTCCTTATTAGATACTTTAATTGATTTAACAATAACATTCTTTTCATTATTTTGGATATATCAATTCATTATGAATATAATGATAATGTGTTTCAGAAGATATTATTTAAATAAAGTTTCAAATCCAAAGTTAGTTTTCAATATATCCATTATTTTATTTTTCTTATGGTTAATGTTAATTCCTTTATTTTTATTTAATTTGTTCAGTTGGTACGGTTTAATTATAATTCCGTTAATGTTCATTAAATTACTATTATTTAAATCAAAGAATTCATACACTAATATTAATATTGATGAAATGACAATGAAAATAGATCATTTAGTAGAAGAAATTCAAAAGAATGAAAAAAACATTAAAGTCAGAATAACTAAAATAGATGCACTTTTAACCTATAAAACTACTCTTTTAAAACTAATGAATAACACTAACAATCTGAATTTATCTTATGTGTTATTCAATTTAATGTTCATTTTTGATAAATATTCAAATTTAAATGAAACAAGAATAGATTTAATGGAAAATGAGTTCACACAGGTTTATAAACACCTAG
>CAYOAB010000090.1:0-2971 GCA_964401875.1 Microcaldota archaeon | reverse complement strand
GTATTCCAAGAAAACAACGTAAAAGGCATTTTAATGCACCCTTACATATTAAGCAAAATAAAGTAAGTGCACATGTTTCAAAGGATTTGAGAACTACTACAGGTAAAAAAACAATGAGAGTTAAGAAAGATTATCAAGTAGAAGTTGTAAGAGGAGAACATAAAGGTAAAAAAGGTAAAGTTCTTCGTGTTATTTTGAAACCATGTAAAATTTATGTGGAAGGTGTTGTCAAGAATAAAGCGGATGGTAAGGAAGCACAAATTCCAATTGACCCATCAAATGTCATTATTATTAAAGTTGGTTCAACTTCAGAAAAAAAGGTGTAAACATGGCAAAACACGGTGAAAATAAAAAAATGAAAAGATTAAACACACCAAATTTGGTTTCCATTTCAAAAAAGGATAACGTTTGGCTTTCCAAACCTATTCCAGGAACTCATCCAAGAAGTAAAAGTATTTCATTAGTTGTATTATTAAGAGATGTTTTGAAACTTGCAGGTACTTCCAAGGAAGCAACTACACTTGTTAAAGGTGGTAAAATTTTGGTGGATGGAAGGATTGTAAGAGATCATAAATTCCCTATAGGATATATGGACTTGATTACTATTCCAGACATAAACATGACTTACTATATTGATTTAGATCATAATGGAAGGTTTGTTGCTAAACGTGATGATAAGAGGAAAAATAAATTATTACGTTTAAGAAATCGTAAAACTCTTGGAAAAGGTAAGTATCAACTTACATTTAGTGATGGTAGAACTTTACTTTCAAATGAGGTTTACAAGCCCGGTGACTCTGTTATTATTTCAATGCCTGACATGAAAATTGTTGAACATTTACCTTTAAAGGAAGGAAGTAACTGTCGTATTATAGGTGGTACTCGTTCAGGTATGTTCGGTAAAGTTAAGGCAATTATTCCAGGTTCAATTAATTCAAGGGCAAAGATTGAAGTTCAAGATGAAACTGGTAAAATATTCTTTACTGTTAAAGAGTATGTTTACGTTATTAAAGGAGGGGATGTCTAATGTCCGAAAAAGAGAATAACATGAGAGAAATAACTATTGATAAAGTTGTTGTTAATATTGGTATAGGTTCTGCAGGTGACCATTTAGAAAATGCAAAAGCATTTTTAGAAAAACTCACTGGGAGAAAAACCATTTTAACAAAATCTAAAGTTCGTAATCCAACCTGGGGTTTAAGAAAAGGTTTAAACATTGGTGCAAAGGTTACTTTAAGAGGAGATGATGCTACTTCTTTCTTAAAGAAATCTTTTGAAGCCGAAGGTAACAAATTGAAAGAATCTTCTTTTGATAAAAGAGGAAATTTTTCATTTGGTGTTAAAGAATATATTGATTTTCCAGGTGTAAAGTATGACCCTCAATTAGGTATGCTTGGTTTTGATGTTTGTGTTTCTTTAAAAAGACCTGGTTACAGGATTTCAAAAAGAAAAATCCAGAAATCAAAATTAGGTAAAGAGCATATTATAACTGGAGAAGAAGCAATTGACTTTGTTAAAAATAATTTCAAAGTCAAAATTATTTCAGGTGATGATCAATGAATGAAAAAGATGAAAAGAAATTTCTTTCAACCAAGAGAGGTAAAGGTCTTCGTAAATGTAGGTTATGTGGAACTGCAAGGTCCATTATACGTAAGTACAACTTAAACATATGTAGAAGATGCTTGAGAGATCATGGTGAAAATATGGGTTTCAGAAAGTATTAGGTGATTTATATGGATATAATTGCAGATGCATTGAACACTATAAAAACTCACAAGAAAGTAGGTAAAGGTGAGTGTCAAATTAAACACTCCTCAAAACTTTTAGTTTCAATATTCGATATTTTAGTAAGTAAAGGATACATTGAAAAATACGAAGTTATTGAGAATGGCAAAGGAGATATAATTAACGTTACAGGTATTGGTCCTATAAATAGTTGTGGTGCAATTAAACCAAGGTTTGCAATTGGTGCAAGTGATTGGGTTAATTGGGAAGAAAAATACATTTTAAGTAAAGATTTCGGACACATTATTGTTTCAACATCAAAAGGTTTAATGACCAATGTTGAAGCAAGGGAGAAAAACCTTGGCGGTAGATTAATAGCTTATGTTTACTGATGGTGTAAAATATGATAGTTTCAGTAGAAATTCCAAAAGAAGTTAAAGTTAACATTTCTGGAGGTATTGCTAAAGTTTCTGGTAAAAACGGCGAAGTTTCATTCGAGTACAAACCTATGGTTAAGTTTGTTGTTGAGAATGATGCTGTTAAGTTGGAAGGACCAGACATGTTTGTAGGAACTTACAATGCACATTTAAAAAATGCATTGAAAGGAGTTACCGAAGGTCATTTTAAGAAAATGAAAGTAATACAAGCGCACTTTCCTATGAAAATTGAACAAAAAGGCGACAAAATTATAGTTAAAAATTTCGTCGGTAGTAAAGTTGATAGAGTAGCGAGAGTTATAGGCAATACTAAAGTTAAAATTAAGGGACAGGACATAGAAGTTGAAGGTCCAGACCTTTACGCAGTTGGCCAGACAGCTGCGAATTTGCGTCAAGCCACAAAGATTAGGAACAAGGATGTTAGAGTGTTCCAAGATGGTATATACCCGGTGAAATAATATGAGTGATAAAAAAGGTTCAAAGGGCAAAGTAAGCTCTTCAAAATTGAAATCTAATAAGGTTTCCCACCCCACTTTCAAAAGACCTAATGTTGGTAGACCTAGCAGAAAACGTTTAGAGGATAAGTGGCGTAAACCAAGAGGTATTGATAACAAGCAAAGAGAACAATTTAACAAGGCAGGTGCACTACCAAATGTAGGTTACCGTAATTGTAAGGATTTAAGAGATCTTCATCCATCAGGTTATTATGAAGTTTTAATAACTTGTGAGAGAGATTTAGAAAATGTTATTGATAATGAAGGTGTTGCAGTAAGATTAGCTTCCAAATTAGGTAAAAAGAAAAGGGAAGT
>CAYOAB010000089.1:0-3003 GCA_964401875.1 Microcaldota archaeon | reverse complement strand
TTACTTCTGTAAGGTATAACCTTCATAATTCATTGCCACCGCACAAGGGGGTGGGGCAGAACACACGGGGAGGGGGACGCTTCCCCCTCCGCAGTGTTAGAAGGCTGCCGCTCTATCCAAGCTGAGCTACAGGCCCACGAGATTAATTAAAAGAACAAATATTTTAAAATATATTCACTTAATATGCTATTATGAATCCTTTCTATTTGATTTTTTTTATGTTTGCCATGTTTTTCTTACAAATAATATTTCCTTATTTCACAGAAATGTTTTATTTTGACCCTGCTCTTGCATTAGTTGAACCTTGGAGATTTGTTACTTCAATATTTTTACATGGAGATCATATACATTTATTATTTAACATGTTTGCATTATTCTTATTTGGTACAATTCTTGCAAGAAACGTTGGAAGAAATGAATTTTTGAAAATATTTTTAGCAGGAGGAGTTATAGGTAGTTTAATCTATTATTTAACAATATTAATTGGCATTGCACCACCCGTCCCCGCTTTAGGAGCAAGTGGAGGTATTTATGCAATTTTAGGTGCATTGGCTATTTTAACACCTAATTTAACTATATTTTTATTCTTTATACCCATGAAAATGAAAAATGCTGTAATTGTATGGATAATTCTTGAATTTTTAGGTGTGTTTAATACAGCATCGGGAGTTGCAAGTGCCGCACATCTCGGTGGTTTAATTTTCGGTATACTTTACGCCATGAGCTTCAAGAAGAAAGTTTATGAACCGGAGTTCTATGAACCAAATTATTATGAACCTTCTAATTTTTAATTATTAATTTAAACTTTTCCTTCTCAAATTATTCCTATGACAAAAGTATCCGTATTAGTAAGAATTTCTGTTTCAGATTTAGAACAATTGAGTAGCACAATTCAAGAAATAACAGAAAAATTTAAACCTATAGACATTGGTACTGAAGAAGTAGGTTTTGGAATTAAAGTTATCAAAGCAGTTTTCCATGTTGAAGAAGATGAAGGAAGTTCTGTGTTAGAAGAAAATTTATCTGCTATCGAAAACGTAGAAAATGTTGATGTTTTAGAAGTAGATAGATTAGGTTAATTTTTCTCTTTTTTATTATATTTTCTCTTAACAAAATCAAGAATTTCCCTTGAGCGTTTTATACTTATACCGTTCGTTTCACTTAATTTTTGTTCATTTGAATTTATTATATTTTCAATTGTACCAAACCTTTCAAGCAAATTATTGGCGGCCTTTTCACCTAACATTGGAAATGAAGCTAAAGTGTAAACTAGTTGAACATCTAAATCTTCACTCTTTTTAGGACTTTTAATTAAAATTTTATTTTTACCTTCACCTTGTTCTCTCTTTGCTAAAGCCACTATCAATTCTACACTTCCTTCAACATTTGGAGTAAAAAAAACACTAAATCCAAAATCTAAAATTAAAGAAGAAATTGCACCCAAAAGCGCTCCACGATTAACTCTCCCCTCAAAAGTTTTACCTTCAATTATGTATATTACACGTTCATAAGTATCTTTTAATTTAATTGCCTGATCAAACATCCTTCCATCTATTATAGAACACTCAAAATCATCACGTGTTTTTCTCTCAATAATTGCACGTTCAGATATAATATAATCACCTATTTTTAATTGTGATTCTTGTAAAATTGCATACTTTGAAAGTAAATTAATTAGAAGTGGATCTTCTCTATGATCTACATGTATAAAAATAGGATTATCTTTGTTTTGCATTTATCTCACGCATAAAGTCATATATCTCTTCATAACTTAAACTGCAACCACTAAATTTCAAAGTGAAAAGTGCACTTTCAAGACCAATCGCCTTATCTGCACCATACTTATCAAAATAACCATACTCATATGCTAAAACAATTAATTCAGAACTTCTGATTATGTTAAATTTACCCACCTTATCTAAAAATGAATTCAATAATTTTTGATTAACAATCACTGGTTTTTTAGATTCATTTTCTAAATGTTGTTTAAGTTTCATTGGCGCTTCAAGAAGTGTCCTTGTAGTTCTTTCATCAATAACAAGTGTATTAATATTTAACTTTCTTGCTAAAGCAATCTGTGCTGCTTCACCAGCATCAACTAAATGTATAGCTCTATTTTTAGTTTCAAAAATGTTATTTGCCATACTCATAATTTCCTTGGTTTCCTTATCAACATCATCATTTAAAAAACGAATTAAATTCATTTCTTCATATTCTCTTAACCTTAAAGCTCTTAAAGCATGATTCTTAGTAGTTATGGGCCTCTCAATTGATTCAACACGTACCATTTTAGGATAAAGGAAACAACCATACATCCTTTGATTTAGAAATGGTATTACATCCAAGAAACAAGATTGAGCCAGCGAAATAAGTGAACTTGAATCACAAATAATTGAATTGTTATTAATTTCTAAAGATTGACTTGACATTATTTACCCTCTCCTTAATAGATATTGTTTTACCAAACCTATCGTTAATCAAAGTTTTACCAGAATATTGAAATATTTTTTCTTTACTTACTCCCGAAATTTCAGAAGCTTTACCTATTGAAAGTCCCTGTGCGTAAAGAGTAGAACCTATCTTCACCCTTCCGTGTGTAATTATATTTTCTACGAACCTTTTATCTCTATCATCCACAGAACAACCTAATTCAATAATATCATTTAAACAAATTCTTAAGTTCTTAATATCCTTAGATCTAATGTGTTTAGAACATAAACTTAATTTTTCTTCAACTAAAAAAACAATATTTAACCATTCATTATATTTCCAAAAACGTGGCTTTTCAAGAACATTTGCCATAACTAAGATAGATAAACTTAAATCAAGGAATAATTGATCTTGATAAATAAGTAAATCCCTATTAAAGTCGTTACTTAAACTTCTTAATTTAGGAATATTTCTTACCTTAAAATACTTCTTTGCCCTTGTGACATTATCTAATAAAAGAGAGTAATCTATATCCATACAAACACCAATGATAGCTTTATAAACTTTACATTA
>CAYOAB010000088.1:0-3072 GCA_964401875.1 Microcaldota archaeon | reverse complement strand
CGGGTACTCCTCCATAAACATAATTAATAACAGTTTCCTCTCTTTTTATTGAGGTGTAACCTATACCATTACTTCTTATTTTAAGTCCACTTATTCCTTGTGCGTTTATTGCTCTTAAATTCAACATGTTTGCTACACTATCAACTGAATATTCACTTGGAAATATTCTCCCCTTATCCTCATCAATTAAACCTGAATCAAAATTATATCCCATATATATAACATGAAAACCCTTTTCAGCTAATTTCCTTATACTTGTTTCAGGATTAATCAGTTGTACTGGTAAATATCCTGTAGGTATTACAACCACTGCTGATGTTTGTTCGGGTATATATCTTAATTCTTTTAAACTGATTTCATTAACAGTAACTCCATTCAATTTCATTTTTTCTCTAAGCGATTTTTTAAAATCCTCGTATCTTGTTCCCTGTTCTCTATTTGAATTTAAAAGATAAACTGTATTATAAAGTGGCCCATTTGTAGCTTCCATATAGTACTCCACTCTATCTATTTTTTGTGTTTCAACATCAAATGAAATATATGGTGTGAATATATTATGTCCCCCTATATTAGCTAACCCATAATCTATGGGTAGAATGTTCATATTTATATCTTCTGTTGATGGTGGCGTTATTACATACCCATAATTAAGATTTGAAATTATATAGAATATTAATCCTCCAAAAACTAAAAGAAATATAATTGCGATTAAACCTAATGTTCTAAAAGTACTTTGTTTTTTATTTTTCTTAATACTCTTTGTTTCTTCTCTTTCAAAAACAAACAATTCTTTAATTTTATCCAATGGAGTAGGTTCTTTTTTTGTTATGTTATATTTCTGTTTATAACTTTTATTTTTTGATATAATGAACTTATATTTTTTTTCCTGCTCCATCTTCTACTACACCTTTATTTTCTTAATTCTAAATAACCTTCACGAACCATTTTGTTTAATATTTGTTCAACTCGTGTTTCACTAACTTTATGTATTTTACTAAATGAACTCACATCAATCTCATTGTAATGTTCTCTAACCCATTCAAGTATTTTTTGTGTTAATGTTTCATCTGAATATTTTTCAAGTTCTTGTAACTTCATTTTATTTTGATCACGTTCTTCTTTAATTTCCATTAATTCTCTACTTAATATTTCATTTCTTATTTCGTTTTTTTCAACTTTTTCTTTCAATTCATCTATACGTGTGAGTGCTGCATCATATTTTGTAAATAATGTTTGATAATCTAAAGTTGCAAACTCATTAATTTCATCAAGGAACAAATCAAATGTTTGCATAAATTCTGTTATATTAATTTCATATTTATCTTCGGTTACTGAAATTATATTCGCCATGTATCTTAAAACATCAATTTGTCTTTTTCTTTTACTAACCTCTGGTGTAATTGAAAATAAAACTTCAATATTATCTCTATTCAAATATATTATCTGGAATAAATAAGGGTGCCCATTAATATCTCTGTGATCTACTTTAATAATTGCAATTCCATCTTTAGTTTTTATTGCTTCCACATCAGGTATTTTACTCAATGATTTTATAATTTCGTTATAATCGCCTTTAAGTACTGCTTTAATTTTGAATTTGTTTGCAGTAGGTTCAATTACAAAATCATTTTTTATTTGTTCTCCTTTTTGTGACTTTTCTTTCATTTTTCTTTACCTCTTTTTCTATTTGTGGTACATAGTTCATTAATGAAATGATAATCATAATTAATAGTAAGAATAATCCTCCCAATAAAGAACCAATTGATAAATTAAGTAGTAATAACACTATGGCTAAAATAACACCAATTCCTATAAAGAAAATACTTTTTCTTTCAAAATCCTTTCTTTTCTTTTCATATTTTTCAATACATTCATCACATACTACTAATTTGTAACCTTTAACAATTCCAAACTTACTTTTAACCATTCTTATAAATTCAATTATTTTATCTTCAATAACCTTATGACCTTTTGTAGTTTCTTTAGTACATATTATACATGCAGATTTACTCACTTAATTCCACCTCGGTTTTTTCTCCTCTTATGCCTAATTTTTTATAATCTGCCTCTGAAAGAATATCAATTATAACTGAATCACTAATTCCTAAATCTTTCATAAACCCTGTAATATCCGTTCTTTCAATGCCATATTTTTCAAGTAAAATAACAAATTCTACAACATCTAAGTGCCTATTCTTCTTATCAAATTGAGAAGTGATTTCCTCAACTTTTTCATCGTTTAATCCGAAGAATCTTAATCTTTTTCTTAATTCATCACGTTCAAATGAAAATGTTTTTCCCATAATATCATCTTCCCCTATAAACTTAGGTGGTAAATCTAATATATATTCTACTATTGGTTCCTCTCCTTCAATTTTTGAAAGTAAAAATGTTTCAGGGTAGGGTGTACTTGTTTGTAAAGCCATGTTAACTGCCGCTTGCCCCACACCTAACCTTCCAATTTTCTTTTTCATATACTCACTAAAGTTCAAAGTGTTTTGTAAATAATCTAGGAACCTTTCAAACTTAACACGTAAAATAAATGTTGTACCTACGTTAGAGAAAATAGCTTCGCTAATATCCGTTGGATTCTGTGATGCTACAATTAAAGCAAAGTTATACTTTCTACCTTCTCTAACAATCATAACAGCATCACTGTTATCTTCTTTAGCAATTTTCCACGCTTCATCAAGCACAATTAACAATTCAATACCCTTTTCCTTTTTAGCTCCTTCCGCTCTCATTTTTTCTTTAATGAACTGTAAAATTGAAAGTGCAGCTAAACCTCTCATAATTTCATCACTTAATCCTTCCAAATCTAAATCAACAAGTCCGGAAGTGATTAATTCTTCAAGTTTAATTGTACTTTGTTCTGCGAAGTAATCTTCACCTTCACGTGTAAATTTCTTTAATCTGTAAATTGTATTTTCAAGTTCAACTGGGAATTCATATGTTCCCGAACTTAATTTCTTCTCAAGTACTCTCATTACATCTTTTAAAGTGGGTGGTATTAACATGTTACCTAAAGGATCCTTTTGATTTTTAGCCGTTAACCTAAATCCTTTTGAGACG
>CAYOAB010000087.1:0-3086 GCA_964401875.1 Microcaldota archaeon | reverse complement strand
TCCAAGCAAGATTAAAGGTAAAACTAAACAAATTCCATTTCCATTACTTTCCTCTTCTTCATTTCCATTTTCCTTTTCAATTGGTATGTATTTACAACTGTATTCTATACATTCATACCCACTCATACAATCATCTTTGTTTTCACAACCATAATTTGCTCCTGAGGAGGTACAATAAGCATTACTATTCAACATATTATACGCACAGTTACCTGAAGCACACTCTTCATTATATTGACATTCTTCACCATTTGAATATTGTAAATATTCACAAACATAATTATCATTACATATTTGTCCCTGTAAACATGGATACCCTTTCACACCCGGGTTTGGGCAACACATACCTCCCGAACAACATACTTTATTATTACAATATTCACTCTCACATTCAACATCACTTATACATAATTCCCCTTCTTTTTTCAAGTTTAAACTTCCATTGTATCCTTCTTCATGTTCAAGGGTATAACAAAACCATGGACTTGTACCGGTGAATGCATTTGCGTAAGCAAAACTATTAGCATTACTTATAACTTCTTCAAATTTCTTTTTTGTAAATGTAAATTTCATGTTAGGTGCATCACATTGCACTTCAATGTTCCATTCTTCTGCATTTTTAATATTTGTATTTATTGCATCATTAAAATATTCTCTACATTGTGTAGATTCATTTACCATGACGTTCATGGGATTATATTTAGCTATAAAATATGTTATCGCTTTAGCCAATTCTTTTGCTTGTTCACAATTACAAAGTTTTTGTGCATCGGTTTTTACATTTCCCGCTTTACTTTCACTGGGACATGTTTTAACTTGTGTATTACAATAAACTGGACTGAAAGCTAAACATTGCATAGTATCACAATGTAAGTTTAATGGTTCACCTAAAAATTCATCCACTATTTCTTCATTATAAATTTCCATAACACCTTCTTGAATTTCCAAGGCACAACCAGGATATTTCTCTATTAAAACCTGTTTAGCAACATAAACACTTGTTTCTGGTGCCCACGCATTCACAGTTCCCAACACTATAAATAAAATGAATAATCCTAAATATATTTTCATAATATGATTTTGAATGCTACATTTTATATTTATTTCCCGTTTTAATGTATCTGTGAGTTTATCTATAATCGTACCCATTTATAATGAAGGTAAAAATCTTTCAAATTTAACTAAATTAATTTCAGATAATTTGGACATGATTGATTATGAAATTATCTTCGTAGATGACGGTTCAAAGGATAACACTTCCATACTAGTTAATCAATTGAAAAGAAAATATCCCATAAAACTTATTCAAAGAGGTAAAAAGTTAGGCCTTTCAAGTGCAGTAATTACAGGGTTAGATTTCGCAACTAAAAAGTTTGTTTGTGTGATGGATGGAGATTTACAACATAATCCTAAATATATTCCCGAAATGCTTGACTTGTTAGTTGAAAATAACAATTCACTCGTAATTGGTTCTCGTTTCATAAAGAAATTGAAAAATAAACAAAGGTTAGATTCAAAGTTCGGAACTTTCTTCTGCAAATTATTTTTCCATAAAAAAATAGAAGACCCATTAAGTGGTTTCTTTATGCTTTCAAAATCAAATTTCAATTCAATTAAAGAAAAGATAAATGCAATAGGTTACAAAATACTTTTAGAATTAATAGTTAAAGGCCAATTTGAGGAAATAAAAGAAATTCCCATAATTTTTGAAGAGAGAAAAGAAGGAAGTAGTAAACTTGATTTTAAAACCCGTGCACTATTTCTTAAACAGATTATTCAATTACTTTTTTAATTAGTATATATAATGGTTCTTCATCATTTTTTTCTTCATCTATTATTTTAACTAATTCATATTCTTCTAAAATTTCCTTTTCAATTCTAACATAATATTGTTTTTCTATAATTATTTTTTCAAAATCTCCGTCCCAATTTTTATGCGTTCTTGCAATGGGTGTTAAATATTTTTCTTCAGGGGTTAATTCTTCAACATATTTTGGCCACAAATCAGGATTTTCATAATCATATATTAAACCCAACAAATTTTCTCTTGTCATTTTCTCCGGCCACCCATACCAATTATTTAATTTATCAAATTCAAAATTTTTCTTGAAAGAATTTTGAGGTGTCACAACTACACTATCATAATCATACATCATGTTTGCAACCATATCTCCCAATCTTCCAATGTATATTGTCTTTGAAAAATCTTCATCCATCATTTCTACATAATTATAATTTCCATAAGCTAATAGTGTATTTAATATTGTTATTAAAAACAAATTAAAAATTAAAAATATAATTATTTCTTTCTTCATGTCAACTATAAACAAAACAAATAAAGGTAATATTGGAAATAAGTACCAAGGTAATAACATTTGGTACAATATAAGATAAATGATACAACATAATAAAAATAAATATAATGGTAATAATTCTTTTTTAGGTTTAATCAAAGCGATTATCATTAAACCCATATAAGCCACAATTTTCATTAGACTATTTCCTAAATTATCTAAACTTATTTTTGTTAATCTATTAATATCTAATTGGTTAAGCGATTGTATTCCTAATAATTGTGTATGTAACATCAAGAAAATAATTGTGATTATTCCGATGCCTATTATTTCATAATTAATTTTTTTATTTTTAGTAAAATAATACAATAAACACATGACTATAATTAATAATACAAATATCATTGATTTAGTTAATCCGACTCCTACAAAACATAACATTAACAAAATTTTATTCCACTTATTTTCATTTATTTTTTGTGTTAAGTATAGAGCTCCACACACAAACAAAAACATTAAAATGTCTGTAAATATTTTTGTTGAATAAACAAAAAAACAAGGAGTAATTAATATTAATATAATTCCCCAGTATGCTTTTTTATCATCGTTAAATTCATTTTTGAAAAAATAAAATAGTACAAATAAACTTGTAACTACTAATAAAAGTGAAATTGCTCTGAAAAGTATTTCTTCTGGAATTATCTTATAAAATGGTGAAGCAATTATTGCATAAACATTAAACATAAGTGAAGGTTTCCAGTTCATTGTTTCCCCATAATATGTTGCTGTTGT
>CAYOAB010000086.1:0-3087 GCA_964401875.1 Microcaldota archaeon | reverse complement strand
CCTATTGAAAAACTCCTCCGAATGATACGGGGAATTTAATTAATTTAACTCCTGGCAAATCGTGTATTGAAACAACAGCATATCCTCTTCCCAAATTTTCTATTTCATCACCTGAGATATTAATACCTAATTTCTTAATTTGATTTGACTCCGTTTTGAAAAACATTTTTGAATTTATTACATCAGATAATCCTGAAGGTATATCTGAAGGACTTTGTGAAGCAAATACTATACCCATTTTTTTACTTCTTCCTGTTCTACAAATCGTATCTAAATCCTTAAGTGCATTTCCCATTGCTTCTGTATTATAAAATGTATGTACTTCATCAATTATGATTAAAATAGGTACATCACTATCATTTCTTGTTTTAATTTCAACTATTTTATGTAATAATTCTCTAAGTAATATTGCACCAAATTGTGGTCCATTATTAACTGCAACTTCAATTACTGACATTTTAGATTTTTGTAATATTTTTTCCGCAGTTAATTCTATTGCATCATCATTATCAAAGAAATCACTTGCTGAATTAAGGTTTCTACTTATATTTTCATATGTTCCTGAAGCTAATTTAATTTCTGGAATTTCTTCATTCCTTGAATTCATAGCTTTAAACAAATATTTCTCATATCTTCCATTAGAAAAGTAATCACAAAAATCTTTAAATTTAAGATTCTTTTTTTCATTTTCTTTTTCTTGCCAATATCTAAAAATATTAGGTAAATTTTGTGCTGCAATATCAGTAATATTTTGTAATAATCCAGTGAAAGATTCAGGGTCAATATTATTTACATTTAATGTAATCCTTTCACAATATTCAGGATCAATTTTCTTTGATTTAATTATTTCTGAATTTGCTGGATAATAAACCATGAAATTATCAATTCCATGAGGTTCTTCATTTAATGTTTCCCATTCCTTCTTAACGCTTTCACTAATTACATTTGATTTATCATTCATTTTCAATAAATCTGAATCCTTAACATTAACTGCTAATACAGCACCACCAATTTCTTCTATGAAATATTGTGCTAAATATTTCAATGAAACGGTTTTACCACTTCCAGTTTTACCGCAAACTAATGTTTGGTGATAAAACATATCTTCAGGTATTTTAGCAGTTATAAAATTTCCTGATTCATCCATTAAATGTTGGTTTTGATTAGCGTACATTGAAGCAATAAACACTTTAGGTCCCTTGTCTTCTTTTTTAATTCCTAAAGCAATATCAATTTCTTCCTGTGTGGATAACCTTGCTTTTGTTTGAGGTTTAATAAATGGAATTAAACCATCCTTTCTTTTTGTAATGTTTTTTACTCTATAAGTGGTTAATACATTTTGACATTTTTGATCTGCTATAATTGGTGGAAGTTCCATTTCCACAACCATAGGGGATGGTCTATACGTTTGTATTTGTGAGCTGTTGTCAACTCTTAAAACATACTTATCTTCACCATCTTCAGCTGTTAAGAATGTACCTTTTGGCAAAAGTCCATCTTTTTTTGTTGAAATTAATTCTACTTTTCCTTTATTTTCTCCTAATACTATCCATACCATTAAATCACCATGCAAATCTTTCTTGATTTATTGTAGGTGTTGCACCCACAATTTTCATTATATGTTCAAGTTTAAACATACTAATAGTTTCTCTTGAATACTCTTCAGATATTGAAATAATCCTACACTGAGGAGTTCTTTCAGAACCATTTGTTATAATTTGATAATAAATCAAATCCATAATTTCATTAATACTTTCCTTATATTTAGAATATGTTTCTGAATGCATTTCTATCCTTATTGGACTAAATTTGAAAGGTTTAAAATAACAAAATATTTTTGAAAATTCAGGATTACTTAAATCATCATATTTGAAAAATTTAGTTCTTTCTCCCACTTTTACATTATTATATACCCAATGTAAATCTGAATTGTAATGGTCTGCATTTTCACTATTTTGAACAACCATGTTACTGAAACTGTTTTTAACTATGTATATAGGTATAATGTTTTTTTCTAATAATTTTTTATTTAATTTAACGTTATAAGCATTACTTAATCCACTAAATATTGAACCATCTATAAATAATATTGTATTCTCAGGGCAATTTTCTGCTAACATTTGATTTCTATCCATTAAATAATCCACTTTTGAAGCGTCTTCTTCATTCTCTGTTATAATTCTAATATTTTCCATGTTTTCAAATTGTTTTTTAGCTCTTGTGTAAAAGTAAAAAGTTAGCATACTTAATGGAATATATTCATTATCTTCCAATAAAGTTAATGTGTGTGATGTAATCATACCCGTTCCTTCTAATGCAGTATACTTGTTTATTGATTCATCATAAGCGGCTATTCTAATGTTTGAATTCAAGAATTCAGCACCATTTTTTGAATTTAATAAGACATTTTTTTCTTCAATTTCCTTTAATTTTCCACTGGTTACATAATAATCTGAGAAAAAATCTTTTACATTTTCACCTTGTGGAGTTAATATTCTTACTGACTTAATCTCTTCCAAAGTTTTTCTGAATTTTGGGTGTATTATTAACTTTTTTTTGTTATGATTTTTTTCTTCCATTACTTTTAATATCTACCCCAAAGTTTAAATACCTTTCGAATTCCAAATTAGATTGTATAATTTAAAATTATACTTAAAGATTAGTCCTATTCAGTATTATCGTTTTCTCTATTTTATCTCCCATCGTCCAGTATTTATATTCTCCAAAATTATAGTAAGTGTATTTTTTACTTCCAAAACTTTCTTTATAACCATTTTCTCTAATGAAAATAACCACTTTAACAAACATTTCTTTATCTTTTTCGCTCAATTTATCTTTAACTATATACTCATGTGGCATTTCTTTCATTGTTTTAGCAAAAGTCCACGCATGTTTGTCTAGCCAATTCTTGATGTCTTCAATTTCCATTAAATATAATTGATTTATCAAATTTATATAATTTAAGTAATACGATAATGTGCCTATTCGCGTTCGGCGAATGGCATCACACAAACACGAAGTGTTTGTCATGAACTATACCACCCCAGAAGAGCAGCAATGCTATGACTTTAAGGAGTAACTAAGGAG
>CAYOAB010000085.1:0-3148 GCA_964401875.1 Microcaldota archaeon | reverse complement strand
TGAATCCGGAGCATCATAGGTAGCCCAAAATAGTTCGGCAGTAGAAGCAGTAGTTTTGTTTTGCATACGAATTACAACAATGTTAAAGAGTTCAGCATTGGCATTAAGGTAATCAAGAGAATATACATTAGGATCTGAGCCGGTAATTGTCATAGAGTTACAACCGTTAGATTGAATCATAGTCAGATTATGCGGGTTTTTCCAACCATCGAGAGAATCGGTGAAATCCCAATAGAGATTGTCGTAGATATCGGTAATAGAGATAGTGAAATTTTTTTCGAAAAACAATCCGCCAATATCGGTAGTTCTAATAGTAATTGAATATGTTTTTTTAGATTCAAAATCAAACATTGCATTAGATATAAGAATGTTGTTTTCAATTGTAAAGAATTGGTTGTCTGAAGAATTTCCAGAGAGGGAGAAAGAGAACGAGTCACCAATGTTTGGGTCGGTAGTAGAAAGGGAGCCTACTACCGACCCCACAACACGGTTTTCAGATATTGATGAATTTGTTAATGAAATATTTGTAGGAGAGAGGTTTTGGGTAAATACAATTTTATCAATGTTATATCCTGCTGAAACTGTTAGAAGTTTTAAGAGATGAATACCACTTTCAATTTTCACAAGTTTTGTGATTTTATTATATGTATTATAATCTCCTGTTGCAGGTAATGTAATAACTGTTAATATTTCAGTACCATCAACAAGTAATGAAATCTTCGAATTATCAGCTGGAGCAGAATAATATATGTCAATAAAATAATCGGTTTGTTGTTCTACATTAACAATATATTCTAACCACTCTCCATTAGCAATCCAACCGACAATATTATTGTTAGGAATTGTTGGATGATTAGCAATATCAACAGATTCAATTATTCTATAGTTATTTCCATAGTTTGAAAATGGTGTAGTTTCATAATATGCATTATTGTATTCGCCATAATTGAAGTTTTCGATTTCAATTGTGCCAGGTATATTTACAATAGCAGTAGGATAAGCCCCTACAAGTTTTATGAAATCGACTTTAACAGTACCCGTTGATGCAGTTGAAGGATCGAGTCTTAATTGTTTTATAATACCTGTCCAATTAGGATTTTTAGATAAATCAATAAAATAATATCGTTGTTGATTATTGTCATTAGGAACAATTGAAAAACTTATTCTATTAGTGCTATTAAAATTAGGATTAGTTGTTGTTGTCCAAAAAAGTTCAGCTGTAGATGCAGTACTCTGATTTTGAAGTCTTACAATAACATATTTATATTGAGATGTTGATACGAGTAAATTGTCAGGTGATAATACGTGAGGGTCTGCAGCATTAACTTTCATCCAATTAATACCATTCACAATATTCATAGTCATGTTTGTTGGCGAATTCCAACCTTCGGTACTCGTTTCGAAATTCCAATAGGTAATAGATTTGCATGAAGCCCAATTATTACTTTCTAAAATTTTATTTTTGATATAATTACCAGAAGGAGATGAATTATTCCATAAATTATTATTGCACGAACCTTGAATTAATGCACATGCAGAACCTGGACCATCTGCAAAATTATGATTACACCAACTCACAATCTGATTCCCTGGATTATTTCCATTCCATAAGTTTAGCCACGTGTCAGAAGCTTCATAATCTAGTTCTCCATCCCCTGTGTATGTGCATACTCCCCATTCTGCGGCGAAAATTGGAATTTTATCGGAAGCATAATTAAATTTAGAAAATACATTATCATGACTAGCTGCATATATATGTAAACAATACAAAACATTATAGCTTAGGCTTTCTGGTAATGGATCATTTGCTGCAATATCTACATCTTGACAATATGATGGTGTAGGTACAATAATTAATGCATATGGACAAATATTTCTAATCACAGGTATTAATTCTGATGCAAAAGTTTTACAATTTGCCCAAGTACCATTTACTCCATGAGGCTCATTTAATGGTTCATAAATGATGTTTATTTTATCTTTATGTTTTGTGCAAAAATATTCAAATTCATCTTTTGCCACAGTAATCCAATCTAATGGGTTTTCACCTTCAACATTTTGAATTATTACATAAATGCCTAATTCGGTTAAAATTTCTACTAGATTATCTACATAATTTCTTGCATATTCAACATCCTTTACATACCATAATGTGTAATTAATTTTTATTTCAAAAACATCAATTCCCCAATCATTTACTAATGCCGTTAAACTTTCTTTGTTATAACATTGAGGAAACCACATTAGACCATGACTCCCAAATCCTTTTAATTGTACTGGATTTCCACATTCATTAACTAATTGGTTATTTTCAACACGTAATTTTCCGTTTAAAGCAACAGGCGAATTAGAAGGTTGAGAAAATGAGTTTAAAAAAAATATTATTGAGATTACAAAAAAGAATAATTTCATTTTTTTATTTTTTAATAAAATACGCTTTACCCGGTTCAATGCTTTGAATAGAATTTATAGTTGCATTAGGAATCCAAAAGCCATCAAAGTTTTTAACAGTTTGACAGTTCGTAGCATTAAAATGAGATGAAATTTCAGACGAGGTTTGGTACGGGCACCCTATTAAACTCCACCCATTTTTAGAGACACCCAAAAAGGGTATCTCTAATGGTATTCCGCTAATAGAAAGCGTTGCTTCAGTATTCATATAAACCAAATACCCATTCCCTGCACTCATTGTTTTGAGAGAATTAAAAGCTGAAGGTTGGAACGCTTCCCAAAAGCTATTTGCATCTTTAATCATAGCCACATCGAGTCCGCTAAATAAGGTTTCTATAGTATTATCTTCGGGTTGAACATATGTGGAGATAAGATTCCACCCTTTGTTGAGAGTAATATTTTGAGTTATAACCGCATCAGAAAAAATGATTTTATCAATATTAAATCCTGAATTCAAAGCAGTAATTCGAAGAACATATTTTCCTTGAGGTATTTTTTCTGTAGTAATAAAGCTTAAAGTATCATAAATAGAATAAGCTGTAGTATTAATAATGTTTTTTGATGCAATTATGTTTCCATTTAATTCAATTTGAATTTTACCTGAAGTAGAAGGAGAAGAAACCACAGCTTGAATTTTATAGAAAGTATTACTTTCAACATTTACAATATATTCCATCCACTCACCGGCAGAAGTCCA
>CAYOAB010000084.1:0-3161 GCA_964401875.1 Microcaldota archaeon | reverse complement strand
CAAAATAATATTATGAAATTTTTGAACATTCTCAACATCCTCTTCACATGCGCTCCTTACACCTAAATGTATAACCTTATGATTTTTACTTGCTTCATAAATTGCACATGCGTGACTTTCCTTATTTTCCAAATAACTTTCGCGCATGTCAAGATGTGCATCTAGATGTAATATGGTAACATCCTCACTTAAATTCTTCATTATGGGAATTGAAATTGAATGGTCTCCGCCAACAAAAAAGGGGATTTTTTTATCTTTAAATATTTTTTTGGAAACTTTTTCAAGTTCATTATACTTTACACTTTGATAAGTATAGAATTTGAAATCATTAATGTTCCTTAAACTTAACAAATCAAAATGTTCCAGTTCACAAGAAGCTTCCAATACCTTCTTAGGAGCCTTTTCAGAACCTTTAATCCAACTTAAATTATCACCATGTGGAACGGGAATTATTACAAATTCACTTTCTTCATAAGAAGAGGAATTAACACCCATAAATTTCAATTCATCTTTAATTTTCCTTGACATACAACGCACCAGCACATAAGAGAACTAAAAACATTAGAATAGAACAAACTTTATCATTAGAAGAATCGTTCATTTCCACTTTCTCCTCAACTAATTCTTCTTGTTTTTCTTCTTCAATTTCATCTTCAGTTATTTCTTCTAAAACTTCCCTTTCAATTTCAATGTTAACATTTAATGAACCAATATTATTAGCATGGCCAATGTTATCATACATACCGAATTTCAAAGTACAATTTTCTAGCATAACACCTTCCCACTCAGAACCAATCAAAAAGATATTATTATTACATTTAACTTGTAATGCACCGAGAGAAAATTGTCCCTTAACTAAACCATCAGGACTTGTTTTGAAATTTGGACGAGGATCATATTGCCAAATACCTTCACTTTTAATTGAAATTAATTCATTCTCATAAACAATAATTTCAGAATCAAAAAAATCAACATTAGCAGGAACAGTTATTTCATAATTAATTGCGTTTAACATAAAGGGTAAAAGTAAAAGTAACAAAAATTTATTCATAGAATAAATATAAAAGTAAAAAATATAAATCATTCAACTTTCTTTAAACCGAACCACCAAGAGGAAGGGTCACCTTCAGCAAGAACTCTTCCCCACTTTTTACCTGTTTTAGTTTTTAAAAGTAGTAAAAGTTTTTCAATCCAAACTCTTGAATGCGCATAACCTTTAAGTTCATATTCACGGGAAGTCATTAAATTCTCAAGAATAACGGCATCAAAACAAATATTTTCAATTTTCTTATTTCCATAATTCCAATGTGCATCCTCAATTAATTTCTTTTTCTTTTTGTCTAATCTACTTATTAAATCATTGAAAGATTTTTTTTCAATACTTTTTTTATCTTTAATATAAATTTCCATTAAACGATTAATGTTAGTTGTTCTTACCTGATTCAATTCCCTTACCAAATTACTAAATGCACATTTGTAAGGGTCTTCACCTTCCTCAAGAGCAATTAATGCGGAAACAATTGATGAACGATGAGAATGTTCGGCAACACTTTCAGTGTTATCTATCTGCATGTTGGCCCACCAACTTTTCTTAACATACTTTAAATTCCCAACTTCGTAAATAAATTTAACCTGTTCATGAATACCTTTTTTACCTGTTTTAATTAAATTCTTACAAATATCTAAAACATCATCAAAAGTTGCAATGCTAAATCCATTCTCAACAGCATACTTTATCAGTTTACCTTTAGGATTTAATGCTATTGGATAAGCAACACTTTCAAGTAATGGTAAATCGTGCATGGTATCACCAATTGCAAAAGATTCACTGGTGTTTATACCTTCATTTATAATTACACTTCTAACAATTGCAAGTTTACCTTCTTTTCCTTGATGAATTTTACTTACAACATCTCCTGTATATTTACCATTTAAAATTTCAAGTTCTGTAGAATAAAATTCAGTTATACCTAAATATTTCAAAACATATTCTGCAACGGGAGAAGGAGAAACAGTAATCGCAATTATTTTGTAACCTTGCTTTTTGAAATGTTTTATTAAATTTAATGATTCCTTAGGAATACCTTTCTTAAAAGCATCAAAAAAACTTTTAGCTAACCTGTCAACTTCCTTTACGTCCTTACCTTTCATGGCTTCTCCATAAAGTAAAATTCTATCCTTTGTAAATTCGTTATAATCAACTAAACCTCTAGAATACCCTGCAATTAAATCTTCAAAATCATCATAAATTTCATCGTCAATGTGATTGTTAACACCTAAATATCTTATCCAAGCTATACCTATGTAATCACACAACATACCATCTACATCTGTTAGAACCGCTTTAATCATAAACACACCTTTAATTATTGTTTAATAGCAATTCTCCCAAACTTTTTATAAGGTTTATCAGTTTTTGTTTCTAATCTCTCAAAGAAAATTTGTGAAAATCTAACCCCTTCATGTAACTTTAAAGTAAAAGGAGAAAGATTAACAATCTCTAAAATTTGCCTGTTATCCGAACCGGGTTGGACAACCGCACTTGTAACATGTACAGTTACACCTAAACGTGCAAATCTACTTCTACCTCCCAATATACCTATTAAATCGTTTGAAAGTGTAATCTTTTCTTTAGTTAAAGCGTGGCACATTTCACCAGGTTTTAAAACTAAACTTTTTTTTACAACTTTTTTCATGTATTTGTTAGGATCCGTTGACTCGCGAACATCAATTGTTTCACGGGCCTTTAAAGGAATCCAAAATTCATTAGAAAGAGCTAAATCATAAGAAGCTTGACCTAAATGCTTTTCATCAAATTCACTTATGAATAAGTTGCCTTTCTTAATTTCATTTAAGATATCCTTATTGGAGAGGTACATTCATACACCTTATATTTTTTCTATTTTACCGTTTTTACCTGCGGATACTTGTAAGTTTCCTTTAAATTCAGTAACCCAACCGTTTTCTAATTTGATTTTGTCGCCTACTTTAAATTTACCTGCATCATCATTCCAAAGGGTTAAGTTTATTTCACCGCTGTCATCACGAATGTTTGCTTTTGCAACTTTCATTCTAACACCGAATTTATTTAAAACTTCACGTGGCTCTTCCATATCTATGACTTCGGCCGTTATTGAACCGTCCATAGCTCCAACTTTTAT
>CAYOAB010000083.1:0-3170 GCA_964401875.1 Microcaldota archaeon | reverse complement strand
GGGCTAGGGGAAGCCAACCCCTATGCCTTGGGGGGAGAGACTCAAGGCTTGACTCTAAGTCAAACCTTGAGTGTGTGGCAGGGCTTTAGCCTCATTATCTCCCCCATAGTTTAACCCTCCCCCCCTATCTTCCCATAAACCCCACGGATTGCGCTACCGGCAGGTATGGCCGGGGAGATTTACACCCCCAATGCCATAAAAGTTATTAACATAAAACAAACATCACTTGACTTGTAACCTATGTCTTTGTAACTTGCAAGGAATTAAATAGCTAAAGTTATAATAATACGACAAACGGATGTAAGAGAAGAATAACTTTTGTGTACATATTGCGAGTTGTGTGCTATGCTTGAAGAAAACCTAGACAATACTAAAATTATTAAACTATGATAGATAAAGTTAGAAAACGACTAGATAATGTCAAACTTTACGGTTGGCAGGTTTTAGATTTAAAAAATTGTGGTTTAAAAGAATTCCCTGTTGAAATATTCGAATATCCTGATATTAGGACAATCGATTTAAGCAATGATTCATATTGTGATGACAATATGAAAAATAAAATTAAAGATATTCCAAAAGAAATTTCAAAATTAAAAAACTTAATAAAACTTAATCTTTCAGATAATAAGATAAATTCTATTCCAGAAAGCATTACCGATTTAAAAAAATTAAGATATCTTGATGTATCTTATAATAATTTAACACACCTTTCAGAGAAAATTGCAAACATGCAAAGTTTGCAAATCTTGAATCTTGAAAATAATCCATTTGATTTTTTACCACCTGAGATAGTTGCAAGAGGAATTGAATCAATAAGAAATTTTATTAAAGAACTTAGTGTCAAGGATTTTCTGTTTGAAGTGAAATTAATTCTAGTTGGTGAGGGTCGTGTTGGAAAAACATGTATTGCTAATGCCTTGATAGACGACAATTATCAACTTGATGCTATGGATAGTACTGAAGGAATAAATATTGACAGATGGATTATTCCAAAAGCTGAAATTTCCATTATTAATTCACATATAACAAGAGACTTTCAAATAAATATTTGGGATTTTGGAGGGCAAGAAATATATCACTCAACTCATCAATTCTTTCTAACTAAAAGGTCAATATATCTTTTAGTAACTGAATCGAGGAAAGAAGACAGATATGATGATTTTTATTATTGGCTAAATATAATAAAACTTTTAGGGGATAAAAGTCCTGTGATTATGGTCTTAAATAAATGTGACCAACCCACGAAAGAACTTCCTATTAAAGACTTCAAAGATATTTTCAGCAACATTGTTGATTTCGTAAAAATAAGTTTAAAAAACGATTATAGAGATACCTTTAATTCTTTTAAGTCAAAACTTATTGAACGTGCTTCAAATTTGCCACATATAGGTAACCCTTTACCAAAAGTTTGGGTTGATATAAGGAGAGAAATTGAGAACATGAAACTTGATGGTATAAATTATATAACTGAGAAAGAATACCTTGACATTTGTAAAAAGCATTACAGAAGTGAAGAAAGTGCTCTCTTTTTAAGTGAGTATTTTCACGATTTAGGTGTAATTCTACATTTTAAAGAAGACATTGAATTAAAAGATATAGTGTTTTTAAATCACGAATGGATAACAAAGGGTGTATATAGTATCTTAGATGACCGAAAAATTATTTCTCAAAAAGGGAGATTTGATAACGATGATTTAAAAAGAATATGGAATTCTGGTGATTACAAATTCAAAATGAGAGAACTCCTAGCCTTAATGAAAAATAGGAAGTTCGACTTGTGTTTTGAAATGAAAAATGGTGAGTATCTAGTTCCTAGACTTTTACCAGTTGATGAAATTGAACATACATGGGATTCTTCCCCAAGCAATTTGAAATTTGAATTACGGTATAAATTTATGCCTAAGGGAATTTTGGCAAGACTTATCGTTAAACTATGCAATGATATATTTGAGGATAAATATTGGAGATATGGCGTAATTCTTAAATATGAATCAACTAAAGCGATTATTAAGGAAAAGTATTTTGAAAATAAAATAACTATTGAAATTTCTGGAAACTATAAAAGAGAGTATCTTTTTAACATAAGAAAAACGATTAATGAAATCCATAAAGATTTTAACAGAATAGAAGTTAATGAAATGGTTCCATGTAATTGCTCTCATTGCTCTTGCGTTGAAAATCCAACATTTTATAAATATGACTTGCTTAAAAGATATGAACTAAAAGATATAAAATTTATTAGATGCAGCCTCAGTTTAGAAGAAGTTAATGTATTTGAATTGACAAGTGATGTTATAAGCGGACAACTTTCAAAGGATAAAGTAGTATTTTGTGAAAACAAAAATGCTGAAATTTTAAAAGGAATAGGTTTAGATAATATAATTTTTTGCCCTGAAAGAGATAGTGCTTCAGTCTTTATTCATGCTAAAACAACCCTTGATAGGTTTGGTCTAAGAGATAGAGACTTTTTAACTGACTCAGAAATATTAAAAATTAAATCAAAATATCCAAATTACTATATACTAGAATATTACTGTTTTGAGAATTACTTGTATCATCCAGATAATATTGAAGAATTAAAAATACAAGATTTCAATAAAAATGCTTACATACAAGAAATTGTTAGACAAAAGAATGCAAACAAAAATCAAATTATTTCAAATTATAAAATGGCAAGGAAATCATATCAGGAATTTAAAATTGAATCCGAGAATTTAAAAATTAAAAAAGATGAAAATGAAATTATTAAATATTTAGAATCTGATGATATAGAAATTTTTTTTAAATCTTTTAGCATGAAGGACTATTTCAACAAGGATATTATTTCAAAATATAACCTACAACCTCAAGAATTATCAAAAACCAAATGGTTTAAGAGTAAAATGAAAATTATTTTGGATTTAACTAAATAAAGCACAGCACACAACTAGAGACGTAACAAATTTGGTATGAATAAGTTATAGATTTAGATCGGCACACAGGAAACATCTTAATAAGGGATAAATCCCATGCCCCGTTCACCAAAACTGGTTACACCCCCAGCCGTTACCTCTTAATACCCCCTCCCCCCTAAAACAGCTCATTCACCTCCTTTTTCAGAAACTCAATGGCCTTGTTGGTGGGGTGCTCCTCCAGCTCAACCAGGGTCTCCAGTATCAGCTTGCTGAGCA
>CAYOAB010000082.1:0-3193 GCA_964401875.1 Microcaldota archaeon | reverse complement strand
GGGGTACTCAATGAGCTTGAGAATATTGCCAATTCTGAAAAGATACATTCAAAATATGCTAAATTGTCATTGAATTTGATGAACAAAATGAATTTTGAGATAGAAAATGATGAAAAAATACCAGATGAATGGTTAATAGAGCAGGAAATAATAGCCACAGTTGACATGCCTCTCTCCAAGCAAGCTGTTAAAAAAGGCGTAAGGGTTATAAATATTACAAAATCTAACAAACTAGTACTAAGGTGAATTATAATGTATCGTGTTTATTCAATAACAGACTCCGTCAGATTACCTCCCGACATGTTTATTCTTAAGAGGGAAGATGCAATCAAACAAATACTTAGAGATAAATATGAAAGAAAAATGGATAGTGATTTAGGTATAATTCTCTCTATAAATAACGTTAAAGATATTTCCGGTGGTTTTGTTGTGGCAGGTGATGGTGCAGCATATTATAATGCTACTTTTGATGTTTTAACATACATGCCAGAAGTTAATGAGATAATTGAAAGCGAAGTTACTGAAGTTGTAGAGTTCGGTGCATTCTTAACTTTGGGCCCAATGGAAGGATTGGTACACTTATCACAAGTAACTGATGACATAGTTAAATTGGATAGAAGCGCAGGAGTACTTTCAGGTAAAAATTCCAAAAGAATGTTAAAGAAAGGAGATACAGTTAAAGCAAGAATATTTACTACAAGCATGAAAAACACATTAATGGAAACTAAAATAGGTCTCTCAATGAGAACACCTGGGTTAGGTAAAGCTGAATGGAAAGAAAAACCTCAAAAGGAAATTAAAAAACCTGCAGAAAAGAAAAGTAAGAAATAGGTGGAAAAATGGCACATGATAAAGCTTGTAGAAATTGTAGATATATAAGTATGTCTAAAGATGTTTGTCCAAATTGTGGTTCAAATGATTTAACAGAAGGATGGATTGGCTTCGTTATAATAACAAACACAGAAAAATCCATTTTAGCTCCAGTTCTTGAAGTTAAAACTAATGGCAAATATGCTGTTAAAATAAAGTAATTATTTTATTTCATAAATTTCCCCATTTTTGGGTAAAAATACATTATACTTCTTCTTTAAAAATTTAGCTAATTCTTTTCTCTTATTGTCTTCTCCATGTACAATGAAAACATTTTCAAGTCCTTTAATTGAATCTAAATAATTGATTAACCCATTCCTATCAGCATGCGCACTTAAATTAACCTTTTTTACTTTCATTTTAACATTAATTTCCCTGCCCCTGTACATTATTTTCTTATTACCTTCAAGGATTTCACGACCAGGAGTTCCTGGTGCTTGATATCCCACAAAGAGAAGTAAATTGTTTTTATCTTTAGCGAGATATTCAAAATAAGTCATTACAGGACCTCCTTTCATCATGCCTGATGTTGTTATGAATATACTACCTTCTTCTAAAGCATCAATTCTGTCCCTTCTTTCAGAAACGAACACATATCTACTTTTATAAGGGTCAATCTCATTAATTAAAATCATTCTCTGAAGTTCCTTTTTTGAATAAATTAAATTATGCCTAAATATCTTCAATGCTTTCTTAATCATTCCATCTATGTAAATGGGCGCAGGAGGGATTTCACCACTGCGCATATAACCATCAAGTAAAATTAAAAGTTCCTGGGCACGCCCAACCGCAAACGAGGGAATTAATATTTTACCATTTTTCTTTAAAGTTGAATTTATCATTTGTTTAAATTCTCTGTGAACATCAGGTACAGATTTAGAAACATCATCCTTACCCCCGTACGTGCTTTCAATTATAACATTTTGAGCAGTTAAATTTCTATCGGCAACATCAATAATCCTATTTTCGCGAGTGTTCAAATCAGAAGTGTAAAGTAAATTACCTTTTTTTGAATGAATTAATACTTGTGAACTTCCTAAAATGTGTCCCGAATTGTGAAGTGAAAATGTTATTCCATCATTAATTTTTTTATTGAAATCAACGGGAACGCATGAAGTTAAAATGTTATTTAGAACTTTGCCATTATCAAATTGCGTTTTACTTACACGCATGTAATCTGCTAACATGAGTTGCATTAAATCCCTTGTGGGTTTACTAACGTAAATTTTAGAATTCCTTTTTTCTTTAAACAAGTGAACTAAATATGCTGCATGGTCCAAATGAGCATGGGTTATTACAATAGTTGAAGGGATTTTAAGAGGATTAATTAAAGGATATTCTTCGATCCTACCTATCTTGACACCACAATCTAAAAGTATTTTTTTATTATTGAGCTTAACTTCAATACAACTTCTACCTACTTCATTTGCGCCACCGTGAAATGTTATTTCCATTAAACCCTCTCCTTATACCTTCCACGTGATTCATTTTTAATATATCTTTCAAAAATTTTTTCACCTTCTGAGTAATTACTTAAGTAAGATTCAAGGAACAATCTAAACAAATCATCATCTTTAAGTGAATCTTTCATTACACGTATATCAGTTGCCTTCTTTTCAATGTAAGTGGAGAATTCACATAAACCAAAATCAATAACATAAACCAAATCGTCTTTAGAACATACTATTAAATTGTTGGGAGTAAAATCCCCATGACATAAATTAATAGAATGTAATTTAGCAAGGATTAAACCTGCCTCCTTGTAATACTTTTCATCTTTATATAAAGAAAGAGTTTGACCTTCAATGAAACTCATAATTATTTTGTTGGAATTGAAATCAATTAATTTAGGTGTAGGTATATTATACTCATTACATTTTTTCAATGCATTAGATTCTTTTTTAGTTCTTGATTTAATTATCTTAGAATCAATTTCACTTATTCTATATTTCTTAGTTTTTCTTTCCTTAATTAAATTATCCTTATCAACGTAAATGTATGCTTCTGCGCCCTTTGAAAAATAATCCATACCAATAAGTTAAGAAGAATTTATTAAAAAATATTTGTCCTTTAAACTATATTATGTTAGAGTTTTTAAATGACCCTATGTTTGATACCATACTTTATGGTAATAGTGTTGAACAATATCTATTTGCTTTAAGTATATTGTTGATTACGGTAGTAGTTATTAAAATATTTAAAATGTATGTTCTCGGTAGAATTAAAAAGTTGGCTGAGAAAACAGATACTTTGGTTGATGACGTTATAATAACATCAATAGAGAGAATAGGAATAAAATTTTATTTCGCCGTTGCTCTTTACA
>CAYOAB010000081.1:0-3194 GCA_964401875.1 Microcaldota archaeon | reverse complement strand
CGGATGCGCCCCTTACTGGGAGGGCCCATATCTATTTTTATTCCAAAAGATAAGATTGAACGATATGAAAATATAAATGTATTTAAATATTAGTCATTCAATTATATATACGCGTGGAGTTGTAAAAATGTTTTCCTTTTTAACATCAATAATAAATTCAATATTCGGTAAGAAAAAGAATGTAAGTTTAGGGCTTTATGGAGCACCTAACGCCGGTAAAACTACTTTGGCCAACAAAATATGTATGGACTGGGTAGGTGAACCTTTAGGTGTGGTATCAGAAGTACCTCATGAAACAAGAGTTGTTCAAAAGAAAGAAAGAGTAGAAATTAAATACAGTGGAAGAAGTTTATCCATGAACCTCTTAGATATGCCTGGTATTTCCACTAAAGTAGATTATAAGGAATTCACAAAACACGGTATAAAAAAGGAAGACGCACAAATTAGAGCAAAGGAAGCAACAAAAGGAATTATTGAAGCAATCAAATGGCTTGAAAACGTTGATGCAGCATTAGTTGTTATGGACTCCACGGAAGACCCTTACACACAGGTTAACATTACAATTTTAGGTAATTTGGAAGCACGTAAAATACCCGTTATTTTAATCGCTAATAAAACGGATCTAGCTAAATCAAATAAAAATAAAATTGAAGATGCATTCCCTCAATACAAAGTAATAGCAATATCTGCTAAAGATGGAGGAAATATAGACAACCTCTATAAAGAAATATTTAGTAGGGTGAAATAATGGCAGATTTAGGAATAGAATTCGTATCAACTAAAATATTAAGTGAAATGAAAGACAATGAGGCCACGGAATATTTACTTAAAGTAATTAGAAGAGGAGACATGATAGTCTTAGATGAAAAATTACCTCCAGCTCAAGAAAAAGAATTGTTTAAGAGAACAATGGAAATTATAGATGATGATTTCACAGGTATTGAAATATCCAGTATAGGTGATAGTGAAACAAGTTGGAAAAACTCAATAATTAAACTTTTAGGAGGTAAAACAACAGGATTAACCGTTATAGGTTCCGCTAAGATTATTAAGAACATTAAAAATCAAAAGGATAAAATTAACCTTCTAGCAAAAATCAGCACAACTAAACGAAAGTGATTTTATGCACAAATGTACAAAATGTGGAGCAGAATATGAAACTGAAGAATTGATTAACATGAAAGGTTGTGCCAAATGTGGGAGCACCTTATTCATTTTCAGTAAAAGTAAAAATATAGACAAAATTGAACTTAATGAGCAAAAAATACAAGACATAGAAAGAAAAATTAAATTACATCCAAATGAAGTATTGGCCGATGTTAAAGTAATAGACAATGGTATTTTCTCAATTAACTTGAACACATTAAGTAAAAACAACAAACCAATTGTCGTAGAAGGAGAAGAGGGAGTATACTTCATAAAATTCAAATAGTCGCGTTCTCAAAAATTAAATTATATCTTTATAGTATAAAGTACTTTTAGGATTTTTTTCATGTTCATATAACAAATTTTTTTGTAAATCTTTTATCTTATCAACAACCACTTTTACACCATGATTATATTCAGAACTATTTTCATTTTTCCTTGCTTTTCTCAATTCACATTTGATTTTATTTAATTCATTTAGAAAAGGAGTTCTCCCATAACGTGCCGTGGATGAGTTAAGGAAAAAATTACAAAATTTTTCTATTCTCTCAATTGTAATTTCAATTGCTTTATTGTATGATGAATTTCCATTTTTAGTTTCATTTAAATTAGTCTTAAATTCATTTATTATTCTATTGAAAACACGTTTCTTCATCATTACGATTGGTCACCTCTATTTGGTAAATAGAAATTAAATAAAAAATATTTTTAAACTTTACTAAACGTTAGTAACAGAA
This sequence comes from Microcaldota archaeon, assembly GCA_964401875.1. Taxonomy (GTDB): domain Archaea; phylum Micrarchaeota; class Micrarchaeia; order CAILAH01; family CAILAH01; genus CAYOAB01. The sequence goes on along the minus strand of CAYOAB010000081.1, from coordinate 1,311 downwards.
GGAAAAAAACCACTAAAACACTAAACCCTAAACAAACAGAATTTTCATTATCTAAAACCAAATCACCTTGAACACAGTACCCTTCTTCATCACACAAATTTCCCTGCCCTGTTCTAACGCAACCAGCATCATCAAAACAAACAGGTTTCTCTCCAGTACACCCCTGAAAATCGTGCATATAATCAATGTTCATGTAAGTAATCCCGTCCGGGCAAGAACAATCACTATGAGTTAATGGCATGGCATTACACCCCGGGCCACAATCAATTTCTTGAAATGTTTCAATCACTTCCCCTCCTGTGCTTTCACAAATTTCAATTAAATTGTAAGGGGTAGGTTCTGGTGCAAAACTAAAAGTAAAGCTAAACAACAAAAACAAAAAGAAAAAATATTTCATGATTATATTACACAGAAAATAAATAAAAATTAAAAATAAAAAAAATTAACTTTCTAGGAAGAATTGTGGTGTTGGTATTTGTTCCGGTTCACCTTTCCTCTTCCTAATATCTTTAACAACTTTATCCTGTAACTCCTTCGGTACCTTTTCATAACCATAATATTCTTGGTACCATACGGCCCTACCTTGAGTTGCTCCTCTTATAATGTTAGAGAATCCAAACATTTCCGCAACAGGAACTTTTGAAGTAACATTAACAACTTCCCCTTCCATTTCCGTATCTAAAAGTTGTCCTCTCTTACCTTGTACATTTGTAATAACTGCACTCATGTACTCTTGTGGCACTTGTACTAAAAGTTTCTGTTTAGGTTCAAGTAAAGTAATACCTGCTTGTAATGAAGCTGCATAAATAGCTTTCTTAATTGCAGGTATAATCTGTGCTGGACCTCTGTGAACAGGGTCTTCATGGATAGTTGCATCAATTATAGAAACCTTAACACCAGTCATTTTTTCCTTTGATAAAGGACCATGATCAATTGCCTCTTCAAAACCTTGTATTAAAAGTTCCATAATTTCATGCATGTACTGGATACCTTTAGTTTTATCAACGAAAACGTTGTTACCATAAATATCCTTTACACCTTTAGCTTCTTCCCTTTCCATACCTTTCTCAATTAAAATTTCAACTATACCTTTACCTCTAACTTTACCTTCTGGTATAACTCCTTGTTCAATACCATCGTAAACTCCTTGATCTAAAGGTTCAACTATAATCTGGAACTTTGTATGCTTGTTAGGTGACTTTCCTTCAACTGGCCCAAACTTCTTTGTAATAAATTCTTTGTACACAACGATTGGTGGTGAAGTTATAATCTCAATACCCTTATCATCTTTAATTTTACCTTCAAGGATTT
>CAYOAB010000080.1:0-3295 GCA_964401875.1 Microcaldota archaeon | reverse complement strand
AGTTGTATTTCTAATTATTTATTGCTGAGGTGGCAGAATCTGGTTAATGCGCCTGACTCGAAATCAGGTGTCGCAAGGCTTGGGAGTTCAAATCTCTCCCTCAGCGTGTAAGGGCGCATCCTTCCAAAGCATTGCTTTGGAATGGTACCGTTCAACTTATTGAACGAGAACCGCCCCTTACTAACCCGAGTATAGGAGCGTTGCCTTATAACCTCGCGGACCTCATGACCAGAATATATTCTTTTATTTAATTAAAAAAGGAGTTCAAACCCTGAACAGTGAAGCTGTTTGGGGTGTCGTAAATGCTTGTATTTGCCAACATACGAGTATTTTAATTGTGAGGAACGAACAATTTATTTGTGAAAAAATTCTAATAAAAATTATTTTAAAAAATAGAAAAATAACTATAGCCAGTGAGCTCAAGGGGTGCACAAGGGTGCTCTCTCGTACCAAGTGTAAAGGAGGGGGAGCCCCTTTTATTTAGTTTTCATAACTCCCCATTTCTTAAGTGCTTCGGCCAATTCCTTATTTGTTTTTGCCTTTTCTTGTAATGTAATTCCATCATTAAATGCTTCAACGGCTTGTACTGTTGCCATGGCACCTGCCCTTGTTCCTCTTGGATGGCCATGTATACCACCACTTACAAGTAAGTTCATATCATTACCATAAATTTTCATAACATCCGGTACTAAACCGGGGTGTAATCCTCCTGATGAAACAGGGAATGCTGTTTTCATACTTCCCCAATCTTGTTCTAAGTTAAACTTTTTCATTTCTGGTGTTTTCTTTTCTCTTAATATATTTGAAATTGATTTAATTTCATTCACACTACCAGTTAATTTACCTACACCTGTACCTGAATGAATTTGACTCACTCCTAAAATCCTCATGGTTTTAGCAAGGAATTGCATACTAATTCCATGTTTCATATTTCTTGTAAATGCTGAATGCATTGCCCTATGCCCATGCGTTTCCAAATCTAAATCGTGACATACATCCATCATAGTTTGCATTCCTGCATTTCCTATTACAACAACGTCAAGCATAACATAATCAAAACCATTATTTTTAACAAGTTTAGCTCTCTTTTCCATTGTTTTAATATCTGCTGTAATGTTAATGAACGCTGACTTTTTAGCACCAGTCTCCTTCTCAGCTTTATCTCTATATTTAGCTAAAAGTTTAACTCTATCTTCAAATTTATTGAATGATTGTGAAGATAAATTCTCATCATCTTTAACAAAATCAAATCCACCCATCCATGTTTCATAACCTACTTGTGCGTGTTCCAATGCACTAAAACCAACTTTAGGTTTAGGTACAGCTCCTAATAAGGGCCTATCATAAATACCCATTCTCTTCCTTATACCTTCCATTCCACTTAACGGTCCTCTAAAATTCTTCAAATACTTAAGAGGGTATTGTACATCAATCAATCTCAAATTTTTAACTGCTTTCATACCAAAAATGTTACCCGCAATACCAGAATAAAGTTGTGCCATATTATGAGGTTCCCACAAATCGTAAGGGTATGCAATTTTAACGTAATTACCATCAATTTCATAAGCTATTGCCTTAAGTTTTTTCATTCTTGGAGGCATTTTAAATAATGTTGTCCAGGTACCTGTTGAACTCTCAGATGCAATCCTACCAACAACTTCCTTCACATTCATTCCCTGTGCAGGTTCAAAGTAAAATAAAGCAATTAAATCATCTTTAGCAGGTTTATATTTCAAATTTACAAATTCATCGTACCATTCAATTTTAGCCATAGTTATCATTAAGTAATTCCAGTGTAAAATTTAAAAATAAAAAAAATTAGATTTTTTATTTCTTAATAAATGTAGCATAAAGCATGTACAATGCGGAAAGACCTACTATTATGTAAATCAAATCAGCTAACATGGGCATGAAACCGAAAATAGTTTGAACTAAATCAAATTTCAATGCTCCCACAAGTCCCCAGTTAAGTCCTCCGATGATGACCAATACTGTTGCTACTAAGTCTAATACGTTTTTACTCATATTATTACCTTATACTAAAATCTAAACAAACTTTTAAAAATGTGTAAATGTTTTCGTTAATTGCCGATACCTCTTTTTTTATTTAAATTATTTGTCATAATTTATTACATGGAATACAATCTTTTCATTATTCTTGGATTATTAACAATACTATTAACTTCGTGTGCTTCCTTTGATTTACCTTATATTTGTACTGATGGAAAGGAAGTTTATGATTCTTCTGAATGTAAATATGGTGTTTTAGGTGGCGGTGGAAAATTAGATTTATTTGATGAACAAGAAGGGTGTGATTACAATTTACCTTTATGTTCAAAGGGTTACGTGTGCGTTAACAATAAATGTGTTGAGCAAAAAGGTTGTAATTATAATAATCCATCATGTTTAGAAGGTGAAGAATGTGTTAATAATATGTGTGTTAAATCGTTTAAGGGGTGCGTATATAACAATCCACCTTGTTCTGAAAATTATACATGTACAAACAATGAATGTATAAAAAAAGAAGGTTGTGCTTATGATAATCCTCCTTGTAATTTTAATTCAGATTGTGTAAATAATTCTTGTGTTCGTAAAAGTAATTCTAACGAAGAGATACTCAAAATTAATGAAGATGTAATTCCATACTATGGAATTTATTGTGATAAAATAAATCCCTATGATTTAAGTGTACGCAAAGTTTCTGCAGATGCAATAAGGGATAATCCGGGCATTTACACTTATACACAATTGTTTGACATTTATGATTGGGTAAAAGAAAATATTATGTACCAAACAGTTCCCTTAGAAGGCATTCCATATTATCCTGCTGAAACTTTAATCACTGAGTCAGGTGATTGTAAAAATCAAGCAGTATTAATTGCATCCATGGTTAAAGCTATTGGGGGTAATTCTAAAGTTGTAATTGATGTTGATTGTATTCACGCTTATGCTATTGTTTATTTCGGTTCTGTGGATACAGATTTAAATGATTTTTATAACGCTGTTCAATCACACTATGGTAAAAGCATTAACATTAATTATATTACTTATAATGATGGAATATGGGTTATATTTGATCCAGCTGGTGCATATTATCCAGGTGAAACTTTAGAGGAATGTTCCGGGGATAGGGAACTTTATTTTGTTAATAGTTGTATGGATTGTGCAAATAAATATGGAAATACCCCATACACTTTTGAAGGATTATGTTACAATAAATGTCCAGATGGAACTGTAACAACTAATAATTATGCTTGTGAATCTTGTGAAGAGGATTATTATACTTGTGATAATA
>CAYOAB010000079.1:0-3351 GCA_964401875.1 Microcaldota archaeon | reverse complement strand
CCAAGAATTCTTTAACTTTTTTCTTGACTTTATCTTTGAATTTAAGAGTTTGCATACTTTTATTAAGAATTTCATTATTTAAATAGTTTTTCATAATTAGAATGTGAATTCTTCAATTCTATATTTAGGTTTAATTTCATTATTTTCCAAATTATTTTCACGGGAGAGATAACCTAAATACGCAATCATGGCCCCATTATCCCTATTATATTCATCGGGGGCCACACCGAACTTAACATTATTTTCCTCACACATAAGTGAAACCATTTCCTGTAACCTTTTATTCTGTGCAACACCACCGCATAATACTACCTCTTTTTTCTTAGTTATCATGAGGGCCCGTTCGGCCGCTTCGCATAACATGGAGAAAGAAGTTTCCTGTAATGAATATGCCAAATCCTCTATTTTATGTTCAGATTTGATTTGTGAAATTTTAGTTACAATTCCAGTGAAAGAGAAATCCATTCCTTTAACAACGTACGGGAGTTCAATATATTTTCCTTTTAATGCTAACTTTTCAATAGTACCACCGTGTGCAACTTCAAGTTCCAAGTCACGGGCAACGTTATCAATTGCGTTACCTAAACCTATATCTAAAGTTTCACCGAGCACAATATAAGAATTATCTTTTTTAACAAGGAGCTGAGTGTTACCTCCGGAAACGTAGATTACAAGTGGATCTTCAAGGAATGAAAACAATTTGCCCACTTCTATGTGTGCAACACTGTGATGCACTGGAATTAAAGGAACGTTTAATTTAGAAGAAATATAGACTGCGAGTGAACGGCCAAACCTTAAACAAGGTGCGAGACCAGGGCCCTGTGAAAAACTTACAAGTTCAATTTCATTTATTTTAACTTTTGATTTTTGTAATGCTTCTTTTAGAATAGATTCAAACTCCTGTGCGTGATGATCTGCAGCATCGGACGGTTTCATGCCACCGAACTTTTTAGAATATGTTTTGTATACATTACTTTTTACTCCAGAATTAGAATCATAAACACCTATTCCAAGAGTGTGCGCAGTACTTTCAATACCTAAACATATCATTAAACCACCATGTGCATAGCAATTAGGGAAACAAAATTAATTATCATGTGAATTATGATGGGAACTTTTATATCTCCTGAAACTCTATAAGTTACATAAAGAGCGTAACCCATAAAGAAAGTTCCTATAAGTTCAAATATTGAACCGTAAGAGAAATGTGCCAAGGAAAATAATAAAGTAGCTAAAAGTGATGAAAATATTTCAGAATTTAATAAGGAAAGAAATTTAGTTTTATCCATAAACAATCTGACAAGAAAAGAACGGAAAAATATTTCCTCAACAAAAGGCGCAACAAGCACAGCGTAAAACATTAAATATAATGGTAAATCTAAAACTTTGTTAACAACATTATGCGAATCGTTAAGATTTAACATGAAAGCTAACACTGCTAATAATATATATAATAGAAATAAAGGAAATATTGAAATTATAGAATAAATTATCGCGCGCTTTATGGGACCATTAAACCCTAAACTCTTTAACAAATCATCAGATGAAACCTCTTTAAAGTAATAAAGGGGTATAAACAACATTAAAAAGGAAAGTATAAACGGAGAAAACATGAAAAAATAATTAAGTAAAATAAACAAAAAAGAAATAAGTAAAGTTACAAATAAATCTTGTTTATTTCTAAAGAAAAATTCTGAAATTAAAACGATTAAAGGAACTATTAATATAAAATTAAAATTCTGAAAACTTGAAATTAAAAAAATAACAAGAATAGAAATAAGGGAACTTATAATAAGGGAGGTTATCAACCTATTCCTTACTTCTTTTTTCATAGTAACCGCATTTACCGCAGGCGTACCTGTCCTTGTGTTCCGCTAACTTAGTACCCGAACCACAACGTGGACAACTTCTACCTTTCTTGTAAGCTTTAATTTTCTTTTCTTTTTTTGCTGGTGCTTTTTTATCTGCTGCCATTTAATCACTTCTTCTTTTTCTTTTTAGATTTATTTTCCTTTTTAGGAACTTCTTTACCTAAAGCTTTATCTGCACGTGCAATTAAATATTTAGGTTCAATCTTGACACTTGCAGCATCATTGTAAACTTTAGCACGACCAAAACATCTTTTAACCCCGTAAGGTTGCCTTATGTAATCTAATATAACTAAATCTTCAGATGATTTAAACTCACCCGCAATTGATTTAATCACATCTTTTCTTGAAGGTGTAACACCGTCATGAACAATTACAAAGTTAACTTCTGTTCTACTGAACAAAGGGTTAACAAACTTATTATCATATTCTATTTTCATGTAATCTACCTTTATTTACTTATTCTAGTTAACATTTTACGTCCCATACATTCAAAGTAATCTATTTCCTTACCGGATTCAATATCTCCTCTCATGTCTTCGGGGACTGCTAAATCGAAAGTCTCATAACTTTCCATATCCATAATTTGTATACTTGTACCATCAAAGGATAATATTTGTCCTTTTCTTCTTACCATTATTGGCACTTCCGCATCATCACTTGCTGGACCATAAAGCATACGTTTTTGATTATCAAATATACCTACGCCTACTATACGCATTTTAGCTGAACCATGCTTACCTGGGGCAGATGAACTAACGTCCATAACCTTACAAGGTTCTCCGTCAATCATGACGAATTTACCTGGTTTTAATTCTTTTAATGAAGTAAATGTTGTTCCCATGCTTTATTTTTAAAATATGATGCTTTATAAATATGACTACTCTTTTTGATTCACATTTATAAAATTGTTTAAATAATGTATAAGTGATTCAATATGGGCGAACTGTATAAGGCAAAAGCTAAAGCTATATTCGTAGAACTTGAAAAAAATGATAAATTTCTATCAGCCATTTTAGTTTACTTGGGTGCTTTATCAGTTTTACTTGCATTCCCTGCCTTTTCTCCTTACATGGTTCCCCTTATAGCACTCATACCTGCAGTTATAGCATATCAACATTCCCCAATCGGAACAATAGTAAGCGTATTCTTAGCTAATTTATCAATTGCCTATCAAACTTCCGTTATGGGCTGGATGTCATTAATAGCATTAAGTGTAACCATGTTCGCGGCATTTACACATTGGTATATTATATCAGTTTTAGGCATACTCATGTTTGCGCCTTTCGTTAAATTAATTCCATTGGGAATCGTTGTTATTCCCGTAATGTTTTTCTCGGCTTTCAAATTGGGTGCCAAGAGAAGTTTAACAGTAACATTACCAGCAGTGTACATAGTTTTACTTTTAAGTTCAATGTGGGGGGTAGATAACGGGCATTATTATTTCTTGAGGGACCATTCCTTTTACATCACCGTACAAGTC
>CAYOAB010000078.1:0-3354 GCA_964401875.1 Microcaldota archaeon | reverse complement strand
TAACCGGCATAACAAAATAGAGTGCAATAAATAATGCAATCAAAGTGTTACCTGCATTACGAGTAAATTTAAATGCCCTTAAAAATAAACCTGCACATAAAAGTAATGGAAACGTTCTTGAAACATCATTAAATACAAAATCAATTAACAATTGATGTAATTTTATCATAGTAATAGGAACAAATGAATATACTTGTATACTTGTTAAAGCAGTCATAAAAGGCGAAACAAAAGGGGATAATGATATTTGTGAATTTAATGAACTCATAAGATCATCTTTCATTGCCGAAGAATCTTGTCCAGTATCAGCACTTTCTGAAGTTTTACCCATACCTTGCATTGCATTTAGATTCATCATTAAAGAAATTGAACTTATTGTGGATAAAAATGAAACATCTGAAATTATACGGTTTTGAGTATATAAACTATTAGTGAAAACATAATCAATATATTCCTTAGCGTGATCTATGTTCCCTTTAAACAATTCTAAATTAATTAAACTCAAAAGAGTTCCAAATAATATAAGAGTCATGAACACATTAAAGAATTCTGACTTTGACCAGGATTTTAAAAATTCATTTTGGAACATGTAAGAGAGCATATAAATTACAGTTACAAGTAAAAATGAAATTGTAATACCCATTAATGCTAATATGTCCCAAGTTAATAACGTCATAAAAATCTCCCCAACGCAGGTATGTCTGCATCACCACCTAAAACTGGTGAAAGGCCCCTAACGAAAGCAAAAAACATGTAAATGTTTAACAATGGAAGTGCTAACCCTATAATTAAAAATCTGGAAATGTAATCAAATACACCCATATCACTATATGTAGTTAGATAAAGGTTATCTGATTGAGAATATTTTGTGTAATAAAAATCCGGTGAATTGGCATTAACGTACATATCATATTCAGCAAACATTACAACCTGCCCTATCATGAGTAAAGTATCCACTACACTTTTCGCAAATGCACCAGGTAACTTATCAAGTGAAATAGCTTCAATCACTCTTGTTGCAATAAACGAAAAATGTGAATTTACAACTGCCCAAAATATCCAACTTTCAGCAACCGAAGAACCTTCACTTCCTTCAAATGTAGAATTGTCAACAACCACCTGAATATTAGGTATGGATAAAGTATACCAACCTAAAATGTAAAATAAAGGTAAAACAAACATAAAACAAATACCGAGAGAAAGTAGTAATCCTCCTAATTTTCTGAACAAAGAAATTGAACGGAACATTAAACCTAATATAATTAAGAAGAAAGCTAAACCGTATTCCATAAATTTAAGTACACTTTCTTGGAATTTTAAAATCAATAGAAGTTTTTCGACAAATAATATTAGTGATTCAAGTATGTTAATATAAAGTCCATCAGTCATAAAACCCATACTAACATTAAAACCAAATGTTCTAAAAGTATTTATGGGATTAGATGAAACATCTAAACCAAAACCATTACTATTCATTGCGTTCATTAAAGCATAATTTCTCAATAACATTTTATGTAAATTAGCTAATCTTTCGAAGGAAATTCCTAAATATGAACGGGCCATTAAAAATAAGGGGTTACAATTCTGTGAATTTTTACCTGTACAAACAACATTTCCATTATCTACTTCAACTTTTAAATAATCTGTTTTAGAAGGATTAGATATAGTACAAGAATCTTCCCATCTATTAGTTTTATCATTAAAACAAAAACCTTCTAATTCAACAACTTCGGATTCAATAACAACATTATCTTCATTAACAATATTTATAGTTATACCTTCCTCTAAAATTTGAGCAAAAAATCCATTACTAATTGAAATAATTAAAGTGAAAACCCCAATAAAAGAAGCTAAAATTAAAATAGAATATACTCCTTGAATTATTTCGTTTTTTGCCCAAACCTTTAAATCATCTGAACTAAAGAAATTTGAATACATGTAGACAAGTGAAACAATTAAGAAATGAATTACAATAATACTTAAAGCTATTGTTATCCAATAAGTAAAATCTTGGTCTATTATTGAAGTAGGGGAAGAATTAACTAAAGGAAATAAAAGAATTAAAGTGAATAATAAAATCAACAATTTACGCATCATTACATGTCACCCATACCTATAAAATCTTTTGAGAAAATTGGGAACAACGCCCGAGCACCTGCAATTGTAATAACTACAGCAAGCATAGGTAAACTAAATGCAAACATGGAATAATAAGCAAGTTCACCTACTGCTTTTAATGAATTATTATTATCAAATTCATATGCATTCATACTATTACTCCACATAATGTTAGCTTCACTAAATGAAGGTATTGTTGACTTAATGTTATTTATAACTGAATAATTAATTTCATCGTTTATCAAACTTCCAGCCACATAGAACATGGGTAATATAAAGTAAAATGAAAGAGCAAGAGAAATTAAAAATGCACCAGCATCCCTTGTGAAAGGAGTTACCTTTAATAGAAAACCGAGAGGTAAAAGTAATGCTAAGAAATATTTTTTAATAATATCAATAAATAAAATTTGAACAATCATACTTGCTGAAAAGGGTGAAGTCATCATACCTAACATATCCAAATGATATGAAACATATGTTCCTACTGGAAATGGAGTGTAACAAACACCATTAAGACATGAAGGCATACCAAACATAATAGTAGATAATATCCTTGCATTTATTGAACTCGTCCATAATTTATTTAGATTTTCCGGAATGTTTACCATACCAACCTTTGAAACAAATTCTGTGGCAGTATCAAAAGGATTTATATCCCCAGTTACTGCAAAGGAAGCGGAACACATAATTTCTGCAAAACCTAATATTAAGAAAATAAATAATAAAGAAATAAATTGCCTTGTAAATTCAACTTTTATACGTGATTCATATTCGGGATTTTTAACAAACTTAGATGCCATGTAGGCTAATGCTAATAATAAATAAACGATTGTGAATATAAGTAAAACCAAAGGTAACCATGAAAAATATCCTTCGGGACCTATATCAATTGGACATCCTATTGCCATAATATCACTATATGAAAGTTAACATATTTACCACGGATACATCTCCTCCGAAAGTTTCAGCCAAACATTTTACTCCTGCAATAATTATAATGAAATTAAGTACAGGCATAAATAAAGCAAACACCATAACATCAGAATATAATGCTATTGAACCTACAATAACTGAATTTACTGCGTCTGTTAAAGTAACTACTCCCATTAAAGTAACGGCGAGAAGAGCAAATGCCCATGTGAGTATACCTGCAATCAATTTACCTATAGCTATGATTAAATCAATTAACCAAATTATAGGTGCTATTAATATACAAAGAACCATTAAAAGATAATT
>CAYOAB010000077.1:0-3375 GCA_964401875.1 Microcaldota archaeon | reverse complement strand
TTTACATATATTTAAACGTTTCTATTAACATGAACTCTCAATATGAGAAGTTGTTAAAAGTGAGAAATTATAAGGAGGATAAGCTTTTAAAACAAATCATTAAGAAATCAAGAAATGTATTTAAATCTTATTATTTTTAACACATACACATATAAGAGCTGAGGTGGCGGAATCCGGTAACGCGTATGCCTGGAAGTTTTTCTCTTAGAGAAAAAACCTGATAGCATATGTCCCTTGGACTCATGGGTTCAAAATGACCCTTTTCCGACAAGTCCAAATGTTCACGCATCGGTCTTGGCGTAAAAGGGTTCAATCCCAAAATTCGACCTACGGTCGAAGGATTGAATCGCGTGATATAGTCAGCGAGCACATGGGGGTTAAGGGGGTTTACCTCCTTCCCGTGGCGTCGCGGCGGAACCTTCCAAAACTTTGTTTTGGAATGGTGCCATATGCTTTAGCATATGAGAACGCGACTATGAAAATCCCATCCTCAGCGTTCTTTAAATAGAATGTTAAGGAGCCACAAACTCGAATATGTAACTATTCTAAGATCCAAGAAATTGGGTAGAATAAGGTGAAAACATGGCAAAAGATAAAAAAAGTAGTGGTAAAAACACAAAGAAAAAACCTGAAAAACAACAGAAACAATCACAAAAGAAATCTGTTGTAACAAGGGAAAAACCTGTAAACACACCTAAACCAAAGGTTAGAGTCAGTGATGACGAAAACATGAGAGGTATTGTTCGTATCTCCGGTAAGGATGTTGAAGGTCACGTGCCCGTTAGAAAGGCAATGTATGCAGTTAAAGGAGTAGGTAGAAGATATGCTTCAATCTGTGCAGATATAGCACATGAAAAATTAGGTATTGATCCTTACACTCAAGTAGGTTTACTTACAGATGAACAATTAAGTAAAATTGAAGAGATTATAACTACCCCTGCAGAAAATAATATTCCTAGTTTTATTAGAAATAGAAGGAAGAATTACTTAACTGGAGAAGATGAACATTTAATTACAAATGAATTAGGTTTCGCAATCAAAACAGATGTTGAGAAAGAAATGAAAAGTAAATCCTGGAGAGGTATAAGTCACATGTTCAGAAAGAAAGTTAGAGGTCAAAGAACAAAGAGTTCAGGTAGAAAGGGTACCACAATGGGTGTCAGTAAAAAGAAACCACAACCCTCTAAAGGTGGTTCCCCAGCAAAGAAAAAATAGGTGAGTAAATGGGAAATGCAAAAAGAAGAACTAAAAATTATGTAAGGCCTCCTATGCAATGGAACGCTGAACGTATCAAAGAAGAAGGTGACTTAAGAAAAGAATTCGGTTTAAAGAATGCAAGAGAAGTTTGGAAAGCAAAAATGGAATTAAGAAGAATTAGAGGTAACGCAAGAAAACTTTTAGCATTAGGTGATAAGGGAACCGAACAAACTGAAAAGATACTTAAAAGAGTTGAAAGATACGGATTCCTTAAGAAAAATGAAGAAAGGGAAAACACGTTGGATGACCTACTTCAATTGGATATCAGAAGTTTATTGGAAAGAAGATTACAAACAAGAGTTATGAAGAAGGGGTTAGCGTTATCAGCTAAACAAGCAAGACAATTGATTACCCACGGATTCATAGCAATTGACGGAATTAAAATATCCGTTCCAAGTTATCTTGTTCCTTTAAATGAGGAAGATAAAATTGGCTATTATAAAAAAATAGATATTGCACCTAAAGTCCTTAAAGTAGAGGAAACTAAAGAGGAAAAGAAAGAAATAGCAAGACCTTTACCTCCTAAAGAGGATAATAAGGAACACGTGAAAAAAGAAGGTGAATCCAATGAGTAGTTCTAATAGAAAAAGTGCAGTTGCACATGTTCTTTCAACTAAAAATAATACCATAGTTACAGTTACTGATTTAACTGGTGCTGAAACTTTAGCTAAAAGTTCAGGTGGTATGATTGTTAAAAGTGATAGAGCAAAGGGTGCTCCTTACGCAGCAATGCAAGCAGCTTTCAAAATAGCAGATCAAATTAAAGAAAAGGGTATTACAGGTATTTACATTAAAATTAGGGCACGTGGTGGTCATAATTCTAAGACACCCGGTCCAGGTGCTCAAGCAATCGTAAGAGCTTTGGCAAGGTCAGGACTTAAAATCTTAAGGATTGATGATGTAACTCCAATACCAACAGATACAACTAAGAGACCAGGAGGTAAGAGAGGTAGGAGAGTATGAGTAAAATTACAGTTAGTAATGTTAAAGAGAAGGGAGGAGAACTCTCTCTCACAATTACTTTACCTTTTATTTCTTATGCTAACGCTATTAGAAGGTTTGGTTTGGGACAAATTCCAACCTATGCAATAGATAAAGTTATAGTTTACGAAAACAGTTCAGCATTCTTTGACGAATTTATTGCTAACAGGATGGGATTAATTCCAATCACTTCACCGGAGAAGGAAACGGCAGAAGTTATGTTTACATTGAACGCGGAAGGGCCAATGGTAATTCCATCTTCAATGCTTGAATCAAGTAACCCTAATGTTACTATTGCAAACGGGAAAATCCCTTTAGCTGAACTTGAATCTAAACAAATAATTAGATTGGAAGGTATAGCAGTTAAAGGAATGGGAAGAACACATGCTAAGTTTCAACCTGGAATTGTTGCATATGAGTATGAAAATGAGGGTGAATATAATTTCAAAGTTGAGTCTTTCGGCCAAATGAGTAACAATGAAATAGTTAAGAGAACTATTAAGACACTCATTGAAAAGTGTAAAGAACTCGAAAAACAAATCTAAATTTTTTTATTTTTAATTTTTTGATTTAATAATAATAATCCCGTTCCCTTAGCCAGCGAGCTCAAGGGAGCACGAGGGTTTACCCTCGTACCGGGGTTTGAAGGGGGTGGAACCCCCATATGCACGGGTGCCGGAGTTGGTCAAACGGGCACGGTTGAGGGCCGTGTGTCCTAGCGACTACGAGGGTTCGAGTCCCTTCCCGTGCATCACTGCGGAAGGGGATTAATCCCCTTCCCCGGTGTGGTCTGCCCCACCCCCTTTAGTTACACTTTTTGTCTAACTACAAAAAGTATATGGTCTCTATATCTTTTTTGTAATTTGTGATATATTCAAAAAGAAAACATTACTATTTTTACTATTTAATTCATACAAAGGTTCGGGTTCTGGTTTTTTGCGAATAGTTTTACTTTATACTCCAACAATTAAACAAAACATTTATTAATGATAATTCATTTAAGAAAAGAGAGAAAAATGGAAGAACAAAAAATTGAATTCCTTAACAATTTAAAAGAGGAATTAAAAAAGAAAAATAAATTCTTAGATTACTTACCTAAATATGATACAATTATAATTGATAATAGAATTCCATTTC
>CAYOAB010000076.1:0-3477 GCA_964401875.1 Microcaldota archaeon | reverse complement strand
TAACAACAGGTATTTTAGTAACGGCAGTGTTATGTGCAATATCATTCTATTTCGCAATAACTATGTTACTTCCAGTTGATATTCAAATGGGCGTATTTATCTCTTCTTTGATTGGATTATTGGTAGGTATTTTAGTATTATTCATTACGGATTATTATACAGGTGACCACAAACCAGTACACGATATTGCTCAAGCAGCAACAACGGGTGCAGGTACAAACATAATTACAGGTCTCGCAGTTGGTTTAGAGAGTACTCTTCCATTTGCATTGGTAATTATCGGTGCAATTTCCATTTCTTTCTACTTCGGTGGGATTTATGGTATTGCAGTAGCAACTCTTGCATTGTTATCTTTAACGGGAATAATTGTAGCGGTAGATACATTCGGCCCCGTCTCCGATAATGCAGGAGGTATAGTGGAAATGTCCGAACTCCCTGAAGAATATAGAAAAGTAACAGACAAATTGGACATGGTTGGTAACACAACTAAAGCAACAACTAAAGGTTTCGCAATTGCTTCCGCAGGTTTAGCTGTATTAGTTTTAATACTTGCATTTACTTCCGAGGCAAACGTTGCATCAGTAGTTTTAGGTAAAGGTGCAATATTCCCTGTTGACGCTATAGGATTACCTATGATTAGTTTGATTCAACCACCAGTATTACTTGGTTTAATGGTCGGTGCCGTATTACCTTTCATCTTCTCAGCATACGCTATGCGCGCAGTGGGTATTGCCGCAATGAAGATTGTTGAAGAGGTTAGAAGACAATTCAAAACATTGAAAATCATGGAAGGTAAAGATAAACCTGACTATGAAAAATGTGTTGAGATTTCAACTCAAGCAGCAATAGGTGAATTGTTAAAGATTGGTGCACTCGTAGTAATCACACCATTACTAGTGGGTTTCCTATTCGGTGTACATGCAATTACAGGATTACTTATGGGTTCATTGTTAACGGGTATGTTAATGGCCGTATTCATGAGTAACACAGGTGGTGCATGGGATAATGCTAAAAAGTACATTGAATCAGGACATCACGGTGGTAAAAAGAGTGACGCACATAAGGCAGCAGTTGTAGGTGATACAGTAGGTGACCCATTGAAAGATACAGCGGGCCCAGCACTTAACCCTATGATTAAGATTTTGAACACTATGTCTATTATTCTTGCTGTTTTGTTCGTCGCATACAGTTTAAACCTACTTGGTTAAATTCTTTTTTTTTCTATTTTATTTTTAAAAATATAGCCAGCGAGCTCAAGGGAGCACGAGGGTGGAACCCTCGTACCGTGGCATCGCGGCGGAACGCGATGTTTATAAAACTTTGCTTCTTCAATTATCTCAATAGAAATATATAATCTATATTCTATCGCCGAGTACTTTTCTTCGGAAAGGTGCGGTGTAAGGTGATGCTATGTCGATAAAAATAGGAACAGAAAAAAGTAAATTGAAAGAGCTTATAATAGAGCTTCAGAAACTTAGCAGTAAAAATAATAATTCCATTTGGAAGAGAACAGCAGAATTGCTTAACCTTCCAAGGAGAAGACATGTTACTGTTAACGTAAGCAAACTTAGCAAATTGCATAAGGAAGGTGAAATTTCACTCGTACCAGGTAAAGTTTTAGGTGATGGTGAATTTGAATCTAAACTTAATGTTGCTGCTTATGAATTTTCACCAAGAGCAAAGCTTAAAATTGAAAAGAACGGTGGAAAAGCTATGTACATTGGAGAGTTAATTAAAGAAAATCCAAAAGGTACAAACGTCCGTATATTAAGGTGATTTTATGGCTAAATTGATTAACGGTGAAGACTTAATAGTTGGAAGAGTTGCAAGTTACGTTGCTAAAAATTTACTTAAAGATGAGGAAGAAGTTTACATTTACAACGCTGAGAAGATGGTTTTCAGTGGTAATATGAAAGATTTATTAGCAAAGTATGTTATGAGAAGAGCAATTAAGAATAAAGCTAATCCAGAACATTCCCCACATTGGCCTAAGAGACCAGATTTCTTGATTAAAAGAATCATAAGAGGTATGTTACCTTACGATAAACCAAGAGGTAAAACTTTATACAAGAAAATTAAAGTTTTCATAGGTGATGAGGAAAAGCTTAACGGCGTTAAAGTTGAATTTAATGCAAGTTACAATAAAGCTAAATTGGATAGATACGTAACAGTTAAACAACTATCAAAAGCTTTAGCTTACGATATTTAAGAGGTAATTTAATGGTTGAAAAAGAAAAGAAAATTAAAACTAAAAAACCAAAAGTTGATAAAAAGAAAAGTAATACTCAAACAGTAAGAACAAAAAGAAAGAGAGCAGTTGCAAGGGCTCACATTACCGAAGGAAAAGGTATAATTAGAGTTAATAAGATGTTATTAAACGCAATTGATAACCCTTACACACGTGCAATCATGAGTGAACCTTTAAACTATGTACCTGAAAAGTTATGGTCAAAAGTAGACATAAACGTTAGAGTTAATGGTGGTGGCCAAATGGGACAGGCACAAGCTGTTAGAGGAGCAATTGCAAGGGCTTTGGTTAAACACGCTAATGATAATGCACTTGAAGAGGACTTATTAAACATTGATAAATTCTTATTGGTTGAAGATTCAAGAAGAGTTGAACCTAAGAAATATATGGGTCCGAAAGCAAGAGCAAGAAAGCAGAAATCTTACAGGTAGATTGTTATGATGTTCCCCGTAAGATGCTTCACTTGTGGTGCAATAGTAGCGGATAAATATGAGGATTACAAAAAGAAAACTTCAAATGGAAAGAATGGTAACGTTGAAAAAGTTCTTGACGATTTAGGAGTTAAAAGGTATTGTTGCAGAAGAATGTTTGTTTCTCATCAAGATAATACTAAAGAAATTGTAAGATTCTCACGTTTCTAATTCATTCAACTTTTTTTTTGTTGAATGTGCCAAAAATAATAAAAATATTTTTGAGCATTTTATATTTTTTACATTTTTGGGACTGTGGGCTAACCTGGCATGCTACCACCTTGGGGTGGTGGTGATCCCAGTTCAAATGCCCTTTTTCCCAGCCCTCGGCGACGTAGTCGCCAGGAGCTCGGTAAAAAGCGTCAACGGAAAAATTCGGACAAGTCCGAAGTTCCATTCTGAAAATCTGGGCAGTCCCATATCTTATTCTTATCTTTCTTGCTTCTTTTCTTTTCCGTGCGGCTTTTCTTTAGCTTCTTGACGTAGTCAATGCGAAAGAAAAGGTCACTGGGCAGTCCCATACTCTTATTTTATATTTTGTAATTATTTTCTAATTGTTATAATGCCACTGCATGAGGAGAGGGGCAGATGCTCACAAACGCAAACGTTTGTGGCACTTAAATTTGCGTAGCAAATTGTGTGTCATTTTCCTACGGAAAATAGACATGTCATTCGGCTTTGCCGAATAGACATCACACGGGGAGGGGACTCTTCTTTGATTCCGAAGGAATCTAAGATCCCTTTCGGCTTCGCCGAAAA
>CAYOAB010000075.1:0-3509 GCA_964401875.1 Microcaldota archaeon | reverse complement strand
TAAGGAAGCGTCCATAATTGAGAGTAAATTAAAGGAATCTATTTCGAGTGCGGAGAGTGCCGAGAAAGCACATCCTGAAAGTTCTTTCTCAAATAAGCATATGTATGCTTAATTTTTTCTTTTTTTAATAACATTTTTAAATATAAGTGTATACTTATATATACATGGAAGATATATATGAGTTGTTCAAAATTCTCTCAGACAGAAAAAGGTTAGAGATTCTCGAACTACTTTTAGAAGAAGGATATTGTGTAAATGATATTATAGATAAAGTTGGAACTACTCAACCTAACGTCTCCCAACATTTAAGGATTTTAAAAGAATCCGGTATAATTATTGTTGATAAAAGGGGAAGAAATTGTTTCATTATTGTAAGAAATAAACCTCAAATTGTTAAGGTAATATATCACGCTCGCAGAATGATAGAAATTGAAGAGGAATAATATGAAAGAGATATTAAGAAGTGCATTTTTAGGTTTCATGTATGGTATACTTTACATTTCAGGTGTACCTATTGAGCTTCTATTAATATTTGGAGCAATAATGTTGGTATTTATTGTGTTTAAGAAGAAAATTAAGGGCCCCATAGACAATTTATTCAACAATTATGAGTTTCTTGCTAAAATACCTATTAAATTAAGGCCAGCACTCACTTTTATTGTAATCCTCCTAATATTTATGATTGTAAAACAAATAATTTACTTCTGTTTAAATTATTTTTTCGGTATAGATTTAAATTTAGAACAGTATATAAACACTACTGCTGAATTGAAATAAATTAAAAATGCTGAATTGAAATAAATTAAAAATAAAAAAAAGAATTATTCTTTCTTATAATAGTAAGTATAACCTAATCCTGCTACCAATAAACCTACAGGTAAAATGAATCCTGTACAGCAGCAGCTCGAGTCACTATAACCATAATCAAATGAATAATCATCATCATAGTAATAATCATCATAATCATATGATGTAGGTGTTCCCACTGCGAATGCCATTCCGAACATTACGAGTGCTAATAATAATAGTACTTTTTTCATACTCTTATATATCACGAAAAGTTTAAAAATGCTTATTTTTCTACATTATTTAATGTCATTAATTGTAATTAGGCATTCTAATAGGGAAAAAATTATTTGTTCTAAAGTTAATGGTTTAACCGCTGGTTTAACACCTGAAGGTATTAAGAATGCTAAAATATTTGGTAAACAGTTAAGGGATAAATTAGATGTAAATTTGGATAATATTTACACTACTTTCATGAATAGATGCATTGATACTGGAGATTTAATCAATTCGGAACATAATTCTCAAGCAATTATTTCAAATTTTGATAAGGAAAAAAGTTTAATTGAATTAGGTTATGTCAACCAAAAGTATATGTCAGAATATTTAGATTATTTTGATAATATGATTAAAAAAAATGATATTAATTACCCTTTAATGTTTGATGTTTTAAGTAAAAAGAGTATAATTGAATATAAGAATTGTAATGAATATGGGTTAAAGATAATTTCAAATTTTTACATTCCTACGCAATCAAATTTAATTGTTGCACATGATGTCTGTGTTGCTCCACTCATGCATTTTCTTTCAGATGTTTTTAAATTTCATTTAGAAAATGATATGATTGAACCTAAACCATTATGCGGTTTTCAATTTTCTATTCAAGGTAAAAAAACACTTTTAAATTGGATAGATTTTGATAATGGTATTAATGTAAAAAAATTAATTTTATTTTAGAAACCTTTAAAAAACCTAATTCCTCAATTGAGATTTATGAAGTTAATGGTAATAAGACATTCCGATAGGGAACAGATTAATAATAGTGAGACAGCCCACCTTGCCCAGTTGACTGATAAAGGTATAAAGAACGCAATAGTTTTTGGAACCCTGTTAGGAGATAAATTTAACGTTAAATTAGATCAGATACTCACAAGTGATGTTGAGAGATGTATTGATACAGGTACTTTAATTAGAGATGCACATGCTCTTGAAAAGTTTATTGAAAGAATTAAATTTAGTTCACCGGAAGCTCATGAAAATTTAGCTGGTTTAGGGTATGTTAAGTTTACTAAAAGAATGGAATGGTTAGATTACATTGGTAAAAAATTCAAAACTGGTGATTTAGATTATGGTACCATTTTTAAAGAACTATTTGAGAATAATATTTCAATGTTCAGGGAACCTAAGGATTATGCTAAGCTTTTCCTTGCGGAATATTACTATAAATTCCATAACACTTTAGTCGTAACCCATGACACTAACATTGGGCCACTAATGTATGCCTTTTCAAAGAAATATAGTTTTTATTTAGATAATTCTATGCTTAAACCTAAACCGTTATGCGGTTTTTGTTTTTCTAAGAAGAATTTCAATACAGTGCTTGAATGGATAAGTTATGAAAATGAAGATATTAAATTGAAAAGATTGGTTTAATTACAGGTATAAATCCGTGTTATCAATCTTGAAGTTAACTGCATAACCGGTTTTACCCATTCTTCCTGTTCTTCCCACTCTATGTTTATATGTGTCTTCATCTTGTGGTTCATCATAATTAATAACGTAATCAACATCATCTATTTGTAACCCTCTTGCGGCAACATCTGTTGCAATGAGCACATTAACTTCCCCTTTCTTAAATTTTGAAAGTGCAATTTCCCTTTTTCTCTGTGATAAATCTCCATGTATTGTTTCAACTCTAAATCTATTCTTATAAAATTTTTGTGCTAAAGTTTCACAATACCTCTTCGTAGAGACGAAAATCAACACTTTCTTTTCCTTCTTATCTTTCATGAAGTCAAGTAATTTATTAACTTTCCATCTTGCAGGTGTTGCAATTGTTTCTTCAATGATTTTTGTTCCAATTATTTCTTCATTAAGTATAATCTCATCATATTCTCTTATGTACTTTTTAATCAAATTAATTACTTTAGAATCTAAAGTAGCGGAGAATAAATGTGTATTCTTAGCTTGTGCTTTTTCCATAATTATTTTAATATCATCAATGAAACCCATGTCAAGCATTCTATCCGCTTCATCTAAAATTATTGTATCAAATTCTTTAGGGTTTAATGTTCTTCTCTCAATGTGGTCTAGTAACCTTCCAGGTGTTGCGCAAACTATGTTGAATGGTTTATTTAAAAGTTCAATTTCTCCTTCAATACCATGTCCGCCGTACACTGCAAATGCTCTAATGTGCGAATCTTTACTTAATTTTCTTATTTCTTCACAAACTTGAACTACTAGTTCCCTTGTAGGGCCAATAATTAAAACTTTTTTAACTTCATTATTTAATATTTGGTTAATTACAGGGATACCGAAAGCAGCAGTTTTACCACTACCCGTATGACTCTTAACAACGACATTATTTCCTTTAATCATATTTGGTATGACCAATTCCTGAACCTTGGTTGAGTTTTCAAAACCCATATTTTTAAGAGATAATTTAATTTTTTCATCTATTTCCATTTCACTAAAAAGCATTTCTACACCTAATTTTACAATAG
>CAYOAB010000074.1:0-3528 GCA_964401875.1 Microcaldota archaeon | reverse complement strand
AGGTAAACTTGTTGAAATAGCGGTGGGAGTAAGGGTAAAAGGTACAATAGAAGGGCAATTTATAGGCCATTCAATAGAATCTATAATATGGTATGCTAAATACATGGAAGAATTAAAATTCCCTAATTTATTGAGAATAAAAATAATTCACATGATTTTAAGCCACCATGGAAGATTAGAGTTCGGTGCAACAAAGGAACCTATGTTCCCGGAAGCGTTTGCGTTACACAATGCAGATGCAACAAGTGCAGTTGTAAGTGAAATGGTTGCTTATGTTGAAGAATCAAAATTGGAAACAACTAATGATACAAATTACCATAGGAATTATAAGAGAAACATTTTACTAAAATAAGTCGGAACCTTAATAAATCTAATTTTTTTTAATTCTATGTGATATAATGGATAATTTTCAAAAACAGTACAGGAAAGATTTACTTAACTCCATACAAGACAGAGATATAAAAAAAGCAAAAATTCTAATTAAATCCGGTAACGGTTTAGATTTCTTTATTGATGATAAAACTCCATTAATGCACGCATGTTCATATTCAAAGCATATAGCATTAAGTATGCTTCAACAGGGTGCAAATCCTAAATTGATTAACAATGATGGTAAAACCGCATTATTTTATGCATGTTCACAAGGGGATTATGAATTAGTAAGAAGATTACACGAATTAAACGCATTTAATGTAATTGAAGATAAATATGGAAATAATATTTTACATTATGCAACAAATGCAAATTCAAGGCAAGTAGTTGATTTTATATTAAATTTAAACATGGACCCAAACCCAAGAGATTATAATGGTAAAACCCCATTACATTATGCAGCATGGCATGGATTTACTGAGATTTGTAAATCTCTAATTAAGAAAGGTGCACTTGTTAATTTATTAGATGATAATAGAAATTCCCCAATACTTTATGCAACAGATTTAGATACAATTAAAGTATTATTGGATTACAATTCACAAATATTATCAAACGGAAAGGAAACATTAATACATAAATTAATTGAAAAAAATAAAGTTGAAGAAATTAAATATTTAGATGAAAAGTTAGGTTCATTAAACAAAGTTTTAGGACCAAATTCATGTAATCCTTTATTATATTCAGTTTTTAATGATAATTACATATTAACAAAATTTTTCGTGGGAAAAAAATATGAAGTTAATACCTATAATGAAATGGGATTAACTCCTTTAATGAGAGCAGTTGAAAAGAAAAACTTTTTTATTGTTAAATTGTTAGTTGAAAATGGAGCAAATGTTTTTGTTAAAAATAAAAGAGGTGAAACACCTTTCATATTAGCATGTAAACATGACGATTTGAAATCAGCTAAATATTTGTACCAATTTGATAAATGTATAAACCAACAGGATGATTTAGGGTATACTTCACTTATGTGGGCAGTTTCATATAAGTATGATAAAATTTGTGATTTTCTAATTGAAAATGGAGCAGAACCAACAATTCAAAATATATACAAAAAAGATGCGATTAGATTAGCTCAAGAAGTTAACAATAAATATTTTGAAAAATTTAAAGTTTAATTTTTTTCATACTTTTCAATTACATTACTTAAACATTTAGCACAAGCGAAAGCATAATCAACATCTGTTATTTCCATATTTAAGTTAAGTAATTTATCAACAATTTTTCTATTTCCACTTCCTATTGCGTAAGTTAAAACTGAACATCCTTGTTTATCTTTATGTTTAATGTCAATTCTTTCAATTATTTTGTCTATAATTTCAATTATTTTATTTTCTTCAATTCCATTAGCAATCAAAAGCATTAAACAATTCCTTCCCTTTTTATCTGTTTTATTTACTTCTGCGCCAAGATCAATTAATTCTTCTAATAGTTCAATTTTGTTATGTTGAGCCGCTGCAATTATTGGAACGAATTCTTCAATTAATGGGTCTCTTGTATTCAAGTCCACACCTTCTTTGGCCAATTCTTTTAATCTTGTAAAATCCTTTTTACCCATACAAATAATTTCAAATATTTCCTGTGAAAAATCCTCTTTATTATTATGTAATTTATTACACTCTTTAATCATTTTACTAAAATCTTCTTTTTTCTTTTTCCCTGGATTTCGTAAAACTTTCAAAATCATACTTTCCCTCACTAATAATTATTCTACAAATGTGTATAACTTTCCGTTTTTAGATTTAAACCTAAAATTAAGGTTGTAATATTGTTTGTTTAATTGTTCTAATGTCATGTCTTTTGTTAGATTTCAATTAACTATTTAAACATTTTCTTTTACGTCTTGTGTCGCGGCGGATAGCGTCCATCATCAATCCAATTTGGCTCCACGGGAGCCAAATTACCGGGGTTAGTAAGGGGCGGAAGCGCCCTTACGGTTGGTCCCACTCTAATTCAAAATAATCATACCTACTATCCTTCAAATCTAACCTTCTAACTCTATAATAAGTAACACTTGTTTCTCTATCAATAATGGCCAACATTAAGTCAAGGCCAATTTCCTTTGAATATTCAATTGCACCGGCCAAATATGCACCACTGATTTTCTCTTCCTCATTCATGGCCAACATTAAATATTTAGGTTTACCTTTATCCGGTGTTTCAATACCACCTTTCCTTCTATGATAAAGCAAATAATCAGGTTTAACTTTCTCAACTTCCATTGTTCCAGGAATTGAAAGAATAAACGTTTTCTTAACTGAATGTGCAACTCTAATAGCACGTGATAAATCGGATGTTAAAAGTTGCATTTCACGTGGGAAAACATGAATTACATGTTTAGAATGTACCCAGTCACCCGTGTCAAGTGATGGGGAAGCACCAGGGAAATAAATCCTGAAATGTGTACCGAACTTAAATCCAGTTTTAACTATAAACCCGCGCATTCTCCAATCTTCATAAACGTTGTAAACAGCTTCAAATATTTCTGCATCTTTCTTACCTATTTCCATAACTTGTTCCCAAGTATAATTGGTTAATTTAACTGCATTAAATTTAGTTAAGAAAATAGTTTCATAAATGTCAAGTTTACCGAAACTTCCGTGCTTAACTGATTTGTAAGTACCAAATTGACCAAACCATAAAGTATCATACATAAGTTTAGCTGTTTCATTATCATCCATTACAGACATTTTATCTTCTGGGTAAAATGTAATTTTAGCATTATATTTTGGCACTTCAAAACCTGGGGAAGGATACTTTTTGGAATGGCATTTAGAATAACTTTCTGCTTCATCAATAGGTCTGATCACTATTCCCCTATCTCTCCAATCTTTGTAAGCATAATAACGAGTAATAAACCTTGGAATATCTGTGAATTGAACAGCAATTTCGTTAAACGTCATTTCCTTTCCGTTTTCATTTAAACATTTTCCATTTCTAACGTCAAGAACATATAATGCTTCCTCGGGGAAAAGAAATAAAACTGCACTTTCTGGGGTACCAAAATACGTTTTGTTTAAACTAGAAACATCTGCTGCATTTCCAACTACAAACTTTTTATCCTCTTCGAAAAACTCTACTTCTACCGGC
>CAYOAB010000073.1:0-3534 GCA_964401875.1 Microcaldota archaeon | reverse complement strand
TTCATTACATCTTTTAAAGTAGGTGGTATTAACATATTACCTAAAGGATCCTTTTGATTTTTAGCCGTTAACCTAAATCCTTTTGAGACGTAAGCTTCTTCAATTGCTTGTTCTGTTAATCTCTTCTGTTCAGGATATTGTGCTAAATCAGTTAATATCTCTAAACTTCTTGAAATCTGTTTAATCCTGTCTATAGGCCTCATACCTGCTAAGTCAAGTAAATTAAGGTAGGAACCTTTTCCTAAACCTATAATTTTACCTCCTGCTTGTTTAACCCATGAACGGTATTCACCTGCCCAATCTAATATTAGTGCGTTACTATTCCAAACGAATGAACATCTTGTAAGGAAAGTTTTAACGAAATAAGATTTACCTGAACCTGTAATACCAATAACTGCAATGTGTGGATTAGTAACATTTTCAAAACTCCAATGGAAAGGAACATTAAATATTTCCGTATTTCCAACATATATTGAGTTTTTTGGGTCACCCATAAGTAAATGTGCTGGTGGTTCTGGTGGCCTTGCAATTATACTTCTACTTGAAATATCCGAACTATAAAGTTTTTTATTTGATATATTTATTACACCCATAAACTCAACCTACCATTTCTTTTAAATCGTCGTTATCATAAGGAGGGAAGAAATCAAGGTTAAAACAAAGTTCCATGTCCTCTCCAATTAAATCTATTATTTCTGAATTCATACTATTTGATAAAACAGCTTTAATCTCCCTTGTTTGAGCATTCGCCTTATCAATAGCTTCATCAATTGTAATTCCTCTACCTAATGTGCTAACATAACATATGGTGTTAATAGGTTTAACTCCACCAGCTAATCTCTTCAATAAATTTTCCTGTCTTTCCTTTTCCTTCTGCCATTTATCTATTTTAATAACATCAGGCTCTCCTTTTTCCATTTCTCTTTTAATTTTCAAACTTAATTCGTAAACTTTAGATTGTGTTTCATCTCTGAAACCTCCCACTTCCTTATTTGATATGAGTATATTTATTTTTGTGGGCACGGTAATTGTACCCAATGCATTTTCAATGTCTTGTACATAAGTTATTGAATGTTCTTCCATCTTAGAAATTTCTTCTCTTTCTTGAATGTTTAAGAGTAAATATTTACAAGCTAAATATTTATTCCCACTTCTTCTGATTATTACTTCTTGTCCTGGTGGTATTATATACTCTCCTTTATTATATGTAACTTTTAACATTTTAGTCAATAAGGGAGTTAATATATGTCCACCTATAACGAAACCTCCAGTTATTGCGGTTATGATTAATCCTATTGCCATTAACATAACATCATAACTAAACAAAACAAACAATGAAACTAAATTAATGAATGCAATTCCAATTAATATATATAATTTAGGTATTTTCATGTAATCACCATTCCTGTGAAAGATATTCCCATTCATAACAGAATTTTAATCTTTCATGCCTCATCTCATCTACGTTAATGTTCATACCACCTTTAAAGTTTGATTTAATTTCTCTTGCTTTAATTTTTGCTTGTGATATTGCCGCTTCTGAGCTAGTACCCTTACCTGAAACTGCTATTATATATTCCACAGCCCTAGGTTTAATTTCATTTTTATAAAGTGAATCTAATCTTCTATCCCACATTAATTTTTTTCTTTCCAAAACTTCTATCATAACAGGATTAGGTTTCTTACTTTTTCTTTCCTTAGCTAACATATTTTCAATTTCAATTTTTTCATTATCTATTTGAGTTATGTAACTTTTCATATCTTTATCGTGTATAATTGTAGTGATTTTAATTGGATCTTTAATTGTTGAAACTACTCTTTCAAAGTAGGAGGAATATTCTAAAATATCTTGTTCAGTTTTATTTGTCATTGTTTCATAAACGTCAAGTTTCATGTATATTGTTGCCACATAATCTAATCCTTTCTCTTTATATATAGCATCTCCACTATTTGACATTTCAACTTTAAATTTGTCTTTAATGTTTCTTTTACCTTGTAATATGGGTAAGTATAAATGTCCCCATCTACTGAAAAGATAAGCGAATAATCCTAAAATTAAAGGGATTATAGCGAGAGGTTGGAAATAATTTATAAATATAAGTGATATTATCCCTGCTCCCAAGCATATAATTGTAGCCAATTCTTTTAATTCCATTAAAATCACTCCATATATTCTTCACATGTAAATTCCATATAACCATAAGGATCCATATTTTCGTATAAAAATCCAATTACGAAAGGTGCACTTATTGCAATTATAAGTCCTATTATGGAACTTACAAGTATTTTTATTGCCCAACTTTCAGTTTTTGATCTATACTCTTGTCCCATAACTTTACCAATACCAAAAATGAAAGCAGCAATAATAAATAATGTAAGTGCAACTATAGGCATTAAACTTCTTATCCCGAAGCAAATATTGTTTATTAATTCACCTGCTCCTGCACTAACAAGTCCAAGAGACAAGGCAAATATAAAACCAATTACAAAATATTTTTTTGAATTCATAACTCTTCCCTATTCCAAATATTCTTCACAAGTGAATTCCATATAACCGCTTGGGTCTATGTTTTCATATATAATTGCTATTATGAAAGGTGCACTAACTGCAAGTACAAGTCCTAAGATTGCACCAATAAGTATAGTTATTGCCCAACTTTCAGTTTTTGATCTGTACTCTTGTCCTAATATTTTACCTACTCCGAACACAAATCCTGCAATAATAAATAATGTAAGTGCAACTATTGGCATTAAACTTCTTATACTAAAACAAATATTGTTTACAAGTTCGCCAACTCCTGCACTAACTAAACCTAATAAAAGTGCAAGTATTAATCCAATTAAAACATATTTTTTATTCATATTTTTCACCTATTCCATTAATTCTTCACATGTATATTCCATCTCTTCCATACCTAATGATTCAGTTAAGGTATTTACTATAAACGGAGCTGCTATGGCCAATACTAAACCTAATATTGCACCTATAACTATTGTAGTTGCCCAACTTTCAGTTTTTGATCTGAACTCCTGTCCCAAAACTTTACCTATAGCATAGATTAATCCCGCCACGACAAGTAATGTTAATGAAACAACGGGCATTATAGCACGTATGTTGAAACAAATATTATTCATTAATTCACCAGGCCCTGAGACTACTATTCCAGCGAAAAGGACAAAAACCAATACACTCAATAATTTATTCATAATTATCAAAACTCCATATTATACTATATTAAATTATGTCTAATCATTTAAAAATTTAACCTCATATTTAACTAAATTCTTCAAAAACCAAAAAACATTAAAATGAAAAAACATTTTTAAAACTATTCTATCTAAATTATTCGATGGGCCCATAGCTCAGCTTGGCCAGAGCGGCGGACTTTTATGTTTATTATTTTAGGATAATAAATCAAGAAATCCGAAGGTCGTGGGTTCTAGCCCCTTTCTTTTCGGTTGCGAACTTCGTTCGCATTTCCTAAAAGAAAGGCCCTAGGGTTCAAAGAAAATTTGAACTTTGGATAGGTTTGC
>CAYOAB010000072.1:0-3695 GCA_964401875.1 Microcaldota archaeon | reverse complement strand
GGTCAAAATAAAATTCAACAAGGTTATGAAAAATTAAAACAAATGTTAGTTACTGAGAAGGAATTTGGTGTTCTCTCATCTGTGATTGAAGCATTAAATGATTATGGTGATGCCATAACAATTGAACAAGCAATGAGCATGCGTTCAAAAACAAAAACCGATTTAAAATTACTTGAGAAGGTTGAAGAAATTAAAAGGAAAATGGGTAAAATGTTTGTTGATATGGCTTTATATATTATAGCAGTTTTCTATTCCTTAGGTTATTCCGTTAAGAAGATATTAAGAATGTTAAATTTATTTATAAAGAAATCAGCTCATAATAATCCTAGTGATGATGATGAAAATTTATGATTCTCAAGACAATATTTTGAAAGAATTTATGCCTATTAATGAGAATGAAGTTAGAATGTATGTATGTGGTTTAACTCCTTATGAAAGAATGCATGTGGGTCATGTTAAAACATATATCTTTTTTGATGTTGTTTATAGATATTTTAAGTATTTAAATTTCAATGTGAATTATGTTCAAAATATAACAGATATTGAAGATAAAATTTTTAAAAAAGCATTAGAGTTGAATGTTCATCCATTGGATTTAACTCGTAATGTAATGGAAACTGTAATGAAGGAATTCCATCAATTGAATATTTTAAAACCAACAAAAATAGTTACAGTCTCAGATAATATTGATAGCATAATTGAATTAATTAATAAAATTCAAGAAAAGGGGTACGCGTATGTTTCAGAAGGAGATGTTTATTTTTCCGTTCTTAAATTTAAGGATTACGGTACCCTTTCAAAACAAAAAATTGATGAACTAAAATCAGGTATAAGGATAACTGAACATGAAAAAAAGGAATCTCCCTTAGATTTTGCTTTATGGAAAGCAAGTAAAGAAAATGAAGTTGTATATAAATCACCATGGGGTGTTGGTAGGCCTGGATGGCACATTGAATGTTCTGCAATTTCACAGAAGTATTTGGGTGAAACAATTGACATTCACGGAGGAGGTAGAGATTTAATATTCCCTCACCATGAGAATGAAAAAGCTCAGAGTGAATCTTCAACAGGTAAGCGTTTCGTTAACTATTGGATGCACACAGGTTTTCTTACAATTAACGGAGAGAAAATGAGTAAAAGTTTAAACAATTTTATAACTGCGGGAGATTTAATAGAAAAGTATGATCCTAATGTTATTAGATGGTATTTATTATCAAGGCATTATAGGAGTCCGATTGATTTTGCGTTTAATTTCTTTGATGAGGTTAAAATTCATCTCGATAGAACAACCGATTCAATTGAAACAGCTCGTGTTTTAATTGATAATACTGAAAAAACAGAAATTTCTGAATCAATTAAAATTGAAGTCGATGAGCATGTTAAATTATTTCATGAGAGTATGCAAAATGATTTTGAAACACCAACAGCTTTAGTGCATATAAACGAAATTGTTAAAATACTTAACAAAACAATACAATCTCAAGAGAATCACGGAAGTTTAGATTATATTGTTGAGAAAATACTTGAATTAACTGAAATTTTAGGTATACATATACATTTTAAATCCGATGATGAATATTTAAAATCACTTGAATCAATTTTAAAGAAATATGAATTACCTTTTCACAATTTAAATGAAGCTGTAACAAATCTTCTTAATAAACGTGAGGAGTTACGTAAAAGTAAAAAATACATTGAATCCGACGAGATAAGGGATTATCTTAAAAACGCACATATATTTGTAGAAGATTTAAAGGGTAAAACTATTTGGAGAAGAGGTTAATTTTTCTTTATTCTTTTTTCAATTTCAGGATTTCTTTCCACTATACTTTTTATGGTTCCAGAACTATCCAATACTTCTATTCTGTTTTCTCTCTCTGAGTATAAAATTAAACTAATTAACACTTTTTTAAGTCCTGAATTATTTGTTTTGATTAAACCATAATCTTTATCATAATGTATCATTTTTATGGGAGGTGCGTCAATCAAACCTACATTTTTCTTTATTTCCAATATGATTTCACTTTCTGTTTTAGGTTTATTTTCATAATGTTGTTTAAAGAGTATGTATCTTCCACCTTTCCTTAAACTTTTTTTAATTGCCATTTTTATCCCTCCTTAATGAATGTTTAACTTGTTGTTGTGTTAAACCAAGGTGCTCACCTAATAACATTATTTCTTTAGGTGTTTTAAAATCATATTTATTTTGTATTCTCGAATTAAATTTGTAAGGTACATTGTAACTATTTAATGCTTTAATGAATTGTATTACTTTAGATATTTTTCCCTTTTTTATATATTCAATTATATCTTTTGTATTTAGTTCAACAGGAATATTTTTCTCTTTTAATTTAGTGAATGTCTCTTTATTTATTTTAAATGTTTTAAAATTAATTAAATCAAATTTAAAATCACTAATTTTATCCTCGTAAATTTCAGTAATTTTTGATTCCACATATTCAACTTCCTCGTAAGGAAATTTAATTTCCTTAGAAGAATTTATAAAATAAAAAAATTTCATATTAATTCTCAGAGTTTAGGTCTTCTCTTACCCTTAAATCTTAAACCACGGGCTCTTTTACCTGTGCTTGTTAATCCTCTGTAAGTTCTACCTTTTCTGTTTTTTGCTAAGTTTTCAACTTCTTCTCTCATGGGGTCTATTAATATGATTTCAAAATATTTATTTACTCCGTCATCTCCTACCCAATAAGAGTTCAAAACTTCCATGTTGTTATATTTTCTGTTTGCTCTGTGTTCTGCAATAACTTGGTCAGAAAGTTGTGCTGGGAAAAATCTACCTGAATGTGAAGGTTTTCTACCTCTAACTGGTTTAGGTATTTTTCTGTTACCTTTTTTAACTCTGGACCTAACAACAATGTACCCTTTTTTAGCTTTATATCCTAAAGTACGTGCCCTTGAGATTACTGTTGGTTTTTCAACAAGCACCAATGCACCTTCTTTTCTCCACTTTATAATTCTTTCTTTGTAAAGTGGGCTCTTTTCTTTATATTCTTTTTGGAAAGTTTCCGTTATATATTTATATGAACTCATATATTTCACCTGTGGCATTCAAACAATTCCAATGTATAAACATTGTACTATTACGTTCACATCTGCACTTACTCTTAATTCAAAAGAATAACATATATAAATATTACTCTTAATTTCTTAATATGATAGAAGTAAGTAATTTGGTTCCGTTTTTGTTGTTTGGTTTCATAATAAGTGTATGTGGCCTTTTTGATATGCCTTATGATAAGAGTAGCATGGTTGTATGTGAGGGTGATATGTGTCTTAGGGATAATTTTAATTCATGTACTCCTGCATATGGAAATATGGCCAATGAAAATTATAATGTTTATTTTGAAATAAGAGGTTTAAAGGACAATGGTAAATGTGAAATTTTTGTTAAATTAGAGGACATTAATATGGAAGTTGTTCCAGAGGAATTTCAAAGTGTGGCCAATTTAGCTATAGGTAGAAGTATGATTTGTGAAGCTGAAGAGTATCAGAAGGAAGAGGTTTTAAAAGGGAATTTTGATAAAACCATGTTAAGTAATTGTAATGGTGTTTTGGCAAATGCATTAGAAACCGTTGCTCCTTACTTAGAGTAAATATATATATCTAATGTCATTAAAGATATACATGAAATCAAAACTCGGAGCTAAATTAATGAGTGGTATTGGAGCAACCAT
>CAYOAB010000071.1:1280-3806 GCA_964401875.1 Microcaldota archaeon | reverse complement strand
TAAAATTCAATGGCTTCATAATACACTTTTCTTTTCTCATAAGGAATGAAAAACATTGGATACCCTTTATTGATTAAAATCCAATTCATTATGGCCCTTGCAGTTCTACCATTTCCATCTTCAAAAGGATGTATACTTGCTATTTTACCATGTATTAAACAACTCAATTCAAAAGGATGTAACTTTTTTTCATTCTGAGTAAACCACTTAAACATATTATTCAAGAGAGATTTAAGTCTCTTATAATCAGGTGGAACATAATTTGAACCTATTATTTTAACATTAAATAACCTTACTTTTCCTTTATAGATTACATTAGTATTTTTAACTAAAATTTCGTTTACTTTTTCAAGGAATTTTTTATTGAATTTACCCTTATATTCCTTTAAGAAATCTAAGCATTCCTTTCCGTTTATTGCTTCGTTATAATCTATTGCAGATACACCTGAAGGGAGAACTTTATCCTTTAAAATTAATGAAGTTTCCCTTAATGTTAATTTATTTCCTTCAATTGAATTTGTGTTATATGTGAACCTTATTACAAAATCCTCATCATACTTTTCCTTTACTATTTTTGGTGTTTTAATTAACCATTGTTTAAAACTCTGTTTAACATCTTCAAGAAATTCTACTTCTTTGTTTGAAAGATATTTGTATTTTGAAGGCATTTGCTTTTTTTCAAGTTCTTTTGCTATTTTTTGTATTTGTTCTTTTGTGGGTTTAGTTTTTCCTATGTATACCCTTACTTTTTTCCATTTATTATTAACTCTAATATTTTTAGTTAGGTAATAGTAATTATTAAACTTTTCTAAATAGGCCATACTATATTATGGGCACGGAAATTTATAAACATTTCCTAAATTGTGCTCCGCAAATTAAATGTTTCCATTCATTAATGAATAGGCCATTACAACAGCAATACCTAACATTAAAAGACCTGCAATTAAATGTAAAACCCTTATTTTTTCCTTCCTTATTTTTTCTAAATCATATGTATTTGAAAGTCCTTTGTAGATTATGAAAGTTAATATTAACAATGGAAGTATGAAAACGAAATTATAAAGAAATAAATAGAAAATACCTATTTCCTTTAACCCTTCCTGTGAAAGTAATCCTAATATTACAATGTATGGTCCTCCCGTGCATGGAAGTTCAAATAAAGAAACGGCAAATCCTGCAAGGAAAGCACCTAATGGTGTTGTTACACTATCAAGAATCTCTTTCATTTTAGGTCTCCAGCTTAATGGTATTTCCATTAAAACTCCTTTACCATACCAGAAATAATCTTTAACATTAAGTATACCTACAATGAATGCTAAGATTGTTACTAACATGTAAAAGTAATGAGTGAACCCTGAGAATTGTATAACTGAAATTATACCTATTCCCATTAAGAAATATGAAATGTAAATTGATGCACTGAAAGCTAAACCAAACATTAATGCTTTCTTTCTATCGTGAATTGAAAGAACTGCTGTCATTAATATAATTAAAACTGCAAACGCACATGGGTTAATTGAATCTACAATTGCTGCCGTTATTATAATTGGAACTGTTAATGCGTAATTGTCCATGAAATCTGGTTCAGGTAAATCATCGTGTACTGGATTTTTACATTCATTTTCCAAACAATATTTAACTTCATTTTCAATGTCTTTACCTAAATCTGAACTGAAACCTACAATTACTTTATCGTTAATGAAAACTGTTGGTACTCCTTGTATTGTTGTGTTGTACTCTCTGGATATTTTTTCGAATAATATACGTTCCGTATCATTGAAATACACTTCATGGTTTTCAACTTTTAATTCTGAATATTTATCTTCTAAATAATCCATGAAAGAATGTAATTGTGCACAATGTGGGCATCCTTCCCCGTAGAATACGTGAGCGTAAATATCATTACTAGAATATATTAAACTTGAAAAGAGAATTAACGATAGTAACAATAGTTTTTTCATGAATTAGTTTAGTTAAGTTAAGTTTAAATAGTTCTCATGTGATTTAGTTAAGTTTAAATAGTTCTCATGTGATTTACATAATAGGTGATTTTAATATGAGAAGTCCAATTATGGCATTGATAATGTTTTGTATCCCACCTATTACATTCTATGTAATGTATAAGTGGTTGGTAGAGTATAAGGAAAAAACTGGTGCGGATTATAACCCAATCGTTCAATTGATTTTATGGTTAATCCCAATAGTTAACTTGTACTTCATTTGGAAATTTATGGGCGATTTGGAAGCAAAGGCCAAAGGTGTAAGTGGTTACCCATTAGGACACACAATCTTTTTGATAATTTCAATATTGATTGGTATACCTTTCATATATTTCCCTTACAAAACACAAGAGCTCTTAAACGCTCTTTAATTTCTTTTTCATGCTTTTAACAAAAGCATGTGCCATAAACCTTTAGGGTTTATGGGCATTTTTTATTTTTATTCAACAGTATAATACTCTAAACCACTTTTAGAAAAATATTCTATGAAATTTTCCTTTAATTCTTCAGGATTTTCTTTTATTGC
>CAYOAB010000071.1:0-1180 GCA_964401875.1 Microcaldota archaeon | reverse complement strand
CCTTTAACTAAAATTGAATTGGGTAAGAAATCTGAACCATTACTTATTGAAATTAAACCGTAAATTATAATAGGTAGGATTATGAGGAATGAGAAAATAATTATTTGTTTAAAATTTCTTTTGTGTAAGAATAAGAGGTTAATTGGGATTAAAAGAAATAAGGATTCATACCTTATTGCCCCCATTAATAATGTTAATAAATAAAATAGATTGTGGTTTTTATTTTCAAAGTAAACATCTAAAAAGAAATACGTGAACCATAAAGTTAAGAAGATGTGTAAGAGATGTTCCATCCCTATAAATATCATCACAAACCCTGGAATGAAAAGGAAAATTAAAAGTGAATAAATGTAGGATTCAAACTCTTTGAAATTGAATTTTACCCTTAAAAAATGTGCAATTGAAATTATAAGTGCAATACCTAATATGAAATTAATAATTAATGGTATGAAATCGTTAATACCAAAAATAAAGAAGAAAATTGCAATTATTAAAGTCCAAATAGGTGAAGAAGTTGATGATTCAAAACCTTGAATTGAGGAACCCCAATTGTTAAACTTAACTAAGTTTTTAGCTATGCCCATGTGTATGTAAGTGTCATCTAAACAATAAGAGAAATTATCACTTATTAAGTAAAATAAAAAGAAGAAGAGAATTAGAAAAATGGATAGTGAAAGAATTAAACCTTTATTTAAAAGAACCATTTAACCACTTCCAAAATCCCTTGTTTCCAGGCAACTCTGTGAGTTGTGCCCGTTCCTTTTTTTATTTTGTTTACATTTTCTTTATACCACTTATATGTGTCCACCCATACATCTGCTGTGGAATATTTAGGTTTCCAATGGGTTTTTTCCATTAGTTTATTTACAGATACATAATGGTCCTTATCCGCTGTTTCATAAACCCATTCATATAATGGGGATAAATGTAATATTTCAAAAACCTTTAATGGAGGTATAACTAAAATTGAAGGTATGGGAATTACTTTCTTTCCGTAACCTGCGTAATCTAATACTTTTTGTAAATCTTCTTTCATTGTTTTGAATTCATATGAAGCCACATTAAACACATCATTAACATTTTCCTTTGGTGCAATTGAAACTTCATATATTGCATCAACTAAATCTTGAACGTGTAAAAGTTGATATTTGTTTTTACCTAAACCTATGATTGGAATGTT
>CAYOAB010000070.1:0-3870 GCA_964401875.1 Microcaldota archaeon | reverse complement strand
TATCAATACCTGTTCTGAAAGGTAATGCGGACATGACCATGTTTGAGTTTATGGGCGAACGATTTGCCCTCTTCAAAAGAAATAACTCTTCATTAGGTTTTATTAAATAAAATGGATGATTATCAAATGTAAGTTTAGATAATTTCTCATAATCCCTTTTACTATACGCTGGGAGAGAACAATCACCATATATTGGTAACAATTTATTATTTCTAATCAAATAAATGGGTGAATCGCCCATATTATATGTTAAACATTTTTGATTATATCTTTCAATTATGAGAATTGAAAGGGTACTACCACTTTTGATATCCATGGCCAAGTGACTAAAATTTCTAATTAAATTAATGTTTTTCATTTTATATAAATCATCAATTGTTTTGAAAAGCATTTTTTCATTTAAACTGTCCATAAATTCTTTATATTTTTTTGTTAATTCTGACGCGTTTTGATATGAAGAAATACCATCAGCAACTATCATTAATTTGTAATTTTCTTTTTTTGTTTTTAATTCTGGCGATATAAAATGATAATCCTCATTTTTCTTGTGTTTTGACCCACATAATGTTTGTGATAATATTTTCATGCTTTAACCTCCTTAAATATACTATATGTTTCATCTTCGTTAACGATTACATTTCTTCTTAAATTTTCCTTTTTTGAAATATTTTTTAGAATTTTTTCAAATTCTTTATTATGTCCTATATATCTATTACCAAGTTGAATTATCCTTCTTGCCTCTTCATAATTATTTTTTTTCAAGTTACTTATTGCAAGATTGATGTAACCCTCCTTACATCTTTCATTTATCATTAAAACCTCTGTAAATAATTCAATTGCTTTATCAATATTTTTTATTTTATAATTACATATTCCCATATGAAGTAATACATTATAATCTTTCTCAATAACATTTTCATAATACATTAAAGCTTCATTATATTTATTTTGTTTGAACAAACAATATGCAATTTTTTCTTGGACGTTTTTATAATATTTATTAACTGGAATAATTTTTCTAAATTCATGTTCTGCAATTTTATACTTCTTTTCTCTTTGAAATATTTCTCCAATTATAAAATTAATTTCATAATCTTCGTATCCTTCCCATATTTTATTGACAATATCAGTACTTAATTTTCCATAATTATATTTCATAATTTCCATATTTTCATGAAATCTATCAATTGTTTCATTAACCATTGAGAGGTATTCCTTAGATTTATTTATGTTAATATTTCTATAGAATTTTGAGAGTTTATTATATTCTATTAATTTCACTAAGTAATCGTTTATTACACTTATTTCTGTCCTTAAGGGAAATTCATCAAATTCCACAACAGTTCCATTTGTTAACAAATAATTATCCGTTTTTATAAAGTGTTTACTTTTAATAGAAACTAAATTTACGTTAATATCAAATTTTTCAAAACAATCTTTCATAATGAAAAAGGTATTATAAACATCAAATTTCCCTGTTTTTAAAGTATTATAAAACAATTTATTCTTGTTTTCTTTATCTGTTCTAAATTCATTAAGTGAACATTTAAATTTTTCAATTAATTCAAATTCATCTTTAACTGTTTTTAAATTAGATACTATTCTATTACACATTCCACCGTATAATTTTTTATATTTCTTACATTTACTTGTTTTTGAACCTAATTCTATTTCAAGTAATTGCTCTCCACTCTTCATGAAGTTATTAGAAGATTTATTATATATAAATGTTTTGTTTTAAAAAATAAAAATTAGATTCTGTTTTTAGCCGCTTCTCTCATT
This sequence comes from Microcaldota archaeon, assembly GCA_964401875.1. GTDB lineage: Archaea > Micrarchaeota > Micrarchaeia > CAILAH01 > CAILAH01 > CAYOAB01. Next base: position 2,088 of record CAYOAB010000070.1, on the reverse strand, counting down.
GCTTTCAATAATTTTGAAACGTCTTCACTAACATTATTTGAGTGTTCAACTATATTACCCACTTGTATCATGTCCGCACCGGCCTTTACTATATTTGTGGCCTCATCAACAGTTCTAATACCACCAGCAACCATATATGGAATTGTAATGTACTTTTTAACGGCTCTAACAGTTTCAACGGGTATTGGGCCTAAAGAACTTGCGGAACCGGCATCAGTAAATACCATGTGTGCTCCGGAAAGTTCACCTGTATATGCTAATCCTGCAGTTAATTTTGGATTATTACGTGGTAAAAGTTTAGCGTCACCTACCCAACCAACAGTTCCACCTGGTTCAACAACCAAATAAGCAGTTGGTATTGATTCAATTTTAAATTGTTTAATTAAAGGTGCACCTAACATTTGTGCTTGCCCCAACCAGTAAGGGTTTCTTGAATTCATTAACGTTAAAAAATACATTGCATCTGCGTACCTTGTAATTGTTCCTATATTTCCTGGGAATAATATTATGGGAACAGATATTTTTGATTTAATTTCCTTGGCAACCATGTCTAAAAGTTCACCTTGAACTCCTACGGAACCACCAATAGCTAAAACATCAGCACCACCTTCACATGCCTCAACAGCTTTCTTTATAGCTATTTCAGGTGAAGGATAATCAACGGGATCAATAACTATTGATAACGCAGTACCATGTTTATCTAAAGTATCAAGTAAATGTTGTTCAACTTTTCCAATTTTCATAAATGTCACCTATGTATAAACCTATTTTTAGGTATTAATGATTTTAGAACGTTTTCTTTTTTAAATACAATTCCAATTCCTTTATTTTCATTATCCTTTACTATAACAAGTCCGTCCTCACATTCACAGTTCTTTTCAATTTCCTTTCCTTCATACATTTCAAGTATTTCCTCTTCGTTAAATATAACATAATTCTTCTTTGTTAAATAACCAAACATTAAAACAAAATCAAGTGAAGGTTTTGTACCAAATAATGTATTGAATTTGAATGCAATCATACCTTTCCTTTGCATACCTCTAAACTCTAAATCTGCAAGATCATTTGAACATATGTAAACTTTATCTTTACTCATAACAAACTTAACATCTAAATCATTAATATTTATACCGAAACGGTTTCCAAGCAAATTTATAATTTCATTTTCCATTTAATCCCTTTTTTTAATTTTAGCTACGAAGAAAGATTCATCCAATTCATACCTTCTTGAGCATTTCTCAACCTTCTCATTACTTGAAAAGCCCTTTTGAACTTCAAAAGGCAATTCAATTTCAAGAGGTTCTGCCTCTTCCCTCTTATTGAACAAACTTTCAAGTACCTCCTCATTCTCTTCATAAGTGGTAGTACACGTTGAATAAACAAGTTCACCACCAGGTAAAAGTAAATCAAACGCTCTTAAAATCAAATGTTTTTGTAGTTTTGAAAGTGATTTTATTCTGTTTTCTGACTTAACATCACATGATTTTCTTGAACCCATACTACTACATGGAGCATCAATCAAAATTTTATTGAATTTAATATATCCTGGGAATCTCATACCATCAAAACAGGTTATTCCCACATTAATTATACCCAACCTATCCAAATGACTTGTTAAACTTTTCATTCTATTATATGATATATCATTCGCTATAATTATACCTTCATTTTTAATTTCTATGGCCATTTGTGTTGTTTTACTACCAGGGGCAGCAGCCATATCTAAAATTATATCTTTTTTGTGTGGTTTTAATACAAAAACAGGCACCATAGATGAAAGTGATTGAATATAGAACAAACCTTTTTGATATTCAATTGTATTACCCATTTTTTCATGTTCAGTGGAGTAAACTCCATCTATCCAATCAACTTTTTTCAAGTCATATTTTTCCATTACTTTTTCAAATTCTTCATTGGATATTCTGAGGTTATTTACTCGTAAATGTGAAGTCATTGTATTTTATTGAGAAGTTAAAATATATAATAGTATAGATATGGACCCACCCCGGATTGAACGGGGGATCTCTCGCGTGTGAGGCGAGCGTCATAACCACTCGACTATAGGCCCAAAAATCAAAAATTATTTTT
>CAYOAB010000069.1:0-3969 GCA_964401875.1 Microcaldota archaeon | reverse complement strand
GAAACAATTATCCCCATGCATACAAACCACAAGTTCCGGTGAACTTCTCTTAATCATATCAAATATTTCCGTTCTCCCCACGTGTGCACTGAAATCCACTTTAATAGTTTTGAACTTAATTTCCTTTATTTTTTCTATTTTCCGTCACATAATTATATATTTAAATAACGCTATTAGTATAAAATGTCCAGGGAAAATAACATAGTGCCAATATTTATACCCAAATAGGTTAAAATTCCATCTTATATGATTAACTTTCAAAATTAATGGTAAAAATATTATTAGTAATGTTTTATTTTCCCAATAATTGTATAAAATTAAATTTAATATTTTGATAATAAAAGTTAAACTTACATACATTGTTATAAATTTTAAAAGATTTTCTTTAAAATAATAAAAACATAGTATTGTTATTAATCCCCAAGTACCAAATAAAAAAAATGGATATATCAAAGTTATAAGAAGTATATATGCTGTGATTAATATAACCAATATTTTATTTGATTTGTAATTCTCAATAAACCTAATTAATAATAAACCAAATATCAACGTAAAACATACATTTAATGCCCCCCAATTATAAAGTAACATTTGAAAAGGTTGTGAAATCAAACCTATAATTAGTATTCTTTTTATATAATTCCAAAAATTACTTGTGTATTTATAACCATCACATATTCTCAACGCGAAAAGAGGAAAAGCAAATAAACCAAAAACTCTAAAGATTATTTCTTCCGGGAAAAAGCTTTGTCCAAAATGGTCTATAATCATAAATAAATATGCTAACATTAATAGCATAATTTATCACTTTACAGGTATTGTTTCCCCCATACGTGGTGCAATGGCCTCAAAGCCCATGTCTCTTAATTCATCTGCAAAGGTGAAACAATTATCCCCATGCATACAAACCACAAGTTCCGGTGAACTTCTTTTAATCATATCAAATATCTCTGTTCTCCCCACGTGTGCACTGAAATCCACTTTAATAGTTTTGAATTTAATTTCCTTTTCTTTACCATCAACAATTATACTACCTTTTTCAAGTAACCTTCTACCATTAGTTCCCTCTGCACAATATCCTGTTATTGTTATTGATGAATTTTGAGGTAACCTGCTCAAATACCACAGTGCCCAACCACCTGAAAGCATACCAGCGGGACATACTATAATACATCCCCCTTTAAGTGCTCTTTCTCTATGATAAGTCTTCTTAGGTATTTTAACATAATGCATAGCATCATGCAACTTTTCAGGGTTTTTAATAAACCTTGGAAATCTCAAATAAATATCCGTTGCCTTAACGGACATTCCATCAATATAAATTGGAACATCATCAAAATGATCTATTAAAATTGACATTACTTCCTGTGTTCTCCCCACTGCAAAAACTGGTACGAGAGCACAACCTCCTCTTTGTAATGCGTAATTTATATTATCAATCATTTTTTTAATTTCCCCATCACGTGGTGGATGTTCTTTATTTGCATATGTACTTTCCGTTATTAAAACATCAATATCTGTATCATATTTAGCTCCCTTATGCATTTCATTCTCCTTGAAATTAAAATCTCCAGTGTATACAATTTTCCTTTTCTCAATGTTAAATTCACACATGCTCGCTCCAATAATATGTCCAGCGTCATGCAAAATCATCTCTGCACCGCATCTCATTTTGAAAGGTTCATTATAATCTACTGGGTAAAAATTCTCTAAACTTCTAATAAAACTTTCTTTAGTGTAAGGGTTTTCAAAACCATTTAATTTCTGTACTTTCATAGCGTCCGCAATTAAAAGTTCTGCCAATGCCCCCGTAGGTGCAGTTGCATACCATGGAACTTGATTTTTCTCATAAAGCATAGGCAAAAATCCAATGTGATCTAAATGCCCATGTGAAATTACAATTTCACCTATTTTCTTATTAGGAACTAATGGAAGTTCTGCTGGTCCTTCATCCATAACCTTTATACCATAATCAACAACAAATCTCTTGTTATCCGTTTCAACAAGGACACCACTTCTACCTACTTCCCCTACTCCTCCTAAGAATGTAAATTTCATTTTTTTATTCACCTATTATTTATATTATTAATCTTTTCACTTAAAGCATTTAAAATTACCTTTTTAAATCCCTTTTTATACTTAATTGCAGCGGCACCAGGGTGCCCGCCACCAGATTCAACGAACTTATCATATTCCTTCTTAACTTGTTGAATTATATCATTAGCATTAAAACCGTTAAGCACAGCTTTCCTATTAGCTCTAAACATGGCCGCATCATTTGTATACCCGAGAACAATTAAAGGACCATTAATTTCACTTTCAATTATGTCATGAACTTTCCCAGTAACTTTACCTTTTGAAGGGAAATTACCACTATTATCCGTTACTTTTTCAACGTTCATTGTAACAAACATAATGCCATTTTCCAATTTTTTTCTCTTACAAACTTCCAATCCAATTTCCGCAAATTCATCTATCAAATCTTTAGCTTTCAAATAAATGGTATGCATAAACTCTTCATCTTCAAGAAGTGAATCAATAAACCTTATACTATGTTTATCCCTTTTAATCGTTGAAGCTATGTAATCAAAAACAAGTGCCACTTCTTCAATTTTCTTATTTCTTTCAAATTCAAGTATACTCTTATCACCGAATAATGATATTTTGTAAAGTTCATCATAATTAACATCTGCAATTCTTCTCACAATTTCATAAACAACTAAACCAGCAGTATATTCACCACCTAACCCATGATAAACTGGTGTAACAACAACTTCCTTTTCATTTACTTTTTTTTCAGTTAAATGATGATCTATAATCGCAACACTTCCCGCTTCTCGTTTAAGTATATTTAATCCTTCCATACTTTCAAGGTTATTACCGAAGTCAAGGAAAATGTAATGTGTCCCAGAATCGTAATACATTATATCCCTTAATGCATCTTCCATTCCGTAAATTGCACTATTATTTTGTACAAATGTAGCTGTTACATTAAATTTTCTAAACATTCTATACATAAGTAAAGCTGAACTTATACCGTCCGCATCACAATGATACCTTACAACAATTCTTCCCCTTTCACTTATTAATTTGTTTAGATGCTCAACCATTCTATTAATTGAACTATCCATGACTTCCATTTCTTTATATTTATATTCCATAAAATTCCCTCAAAATAGAAAAAGTATAAATTAAATTATCCAAAGAGCAAAATTTCTCCATACCCAAGTAATTGCTTTTGTGTACCATTTATTTTTCTTTTTAATAACGTCAAGTAATACTTTGAATTGTTCTTGTTCTTCTGGACCTAACTTACTATCTTTTTCCTTAACATGCTTTTTACCATCAATAACTTCAACTTCCTTTTGTTTACCTATTTCCTTGTTAGCTGAAGCATACCAGGGAGGTAACGTAGATTTCATTGCTTTAATTGTTTTAATAACATCACCTGTTCTAACTTCCCTTTCTTTACCTGATTTGAACGCTTCCTTCCATGGTATTGATGCAGCATCATCGCACAATTGTTTAACATCTGCTGATGAGAAACCCATTGTAGCTCTTGCTAATCTTCCATAATTAATTCTTCCACAAGGTCTTTTCTTTAAGTAAATTTCAATCATAGCTTTCCTTGATTTGTAATCAGGTTCAGGGATATAAATCATTTTACTGAACCTTCCCGACCTTCTAAGTGCAGGGTCAACTGCCCAAGGAGAGTTCGTTGCACCTATAATAAGTGCATTTTCATTGTTAGCTTCAACACCGTCCATTTCATAAAGTAATTGATTAATTGCTGAACGGCTTGCACTCTGGTCCATCTTATCTCTCCTACCACCTAACGCTTCCAATTCATCAATGAATAAAATATTAATCAATCTAAAACAAACCCAACAACTATCCGAACTCCGCGATTGGCTATTGCCTATGTTAATGAATGGGCAAGTAACGGTAAAAGATGCAGAAGAGAGTTTA
>CAYOAB010000068.1:0-4084 GCA_964401875.1 Microcaldota archaeon | reverse complement strand
CCCGCAGATATGAAGAGTGAATGGATGTTAGATGTTATGAAAGGTAACATTGCATAACATCTAACATCCATTCACTCTTCATATCTGCGGGACCAAATTGTGAAATTAATTTGTTAACTTTAGTAATAACTTTCAAAAGTTTTTCTTGCATACCTTTTGAATCCAATTTCAATTCATTAATTAACCTATCTACTTTGTTAATGAAAAGAACTGGTTTTGACCTTTCCTTCATAGCTTGCCTTAAAACTGTTTCAGTTTGAGGCATAACACCTTCAACTGCATCAACTACGAGAACAACACCATCTACTGCACGCATAGCACGTGTAACATGCCCACCAAAATCTACGTGTCCAGGCGTATCAATTAAATTAATCATGTAATCTTCATCATGATAACTAAATCCCAATGAAATGTAAGCGGATTTAATTGTAATACCTCTGGCCATTTCAACTTCATCAAAATCCATTACTCTTTGTTCACCTGCAAGATCTTTACTCATCAAACCTGCACGTGCCACTAAACTATCTGTAAGTGTAGTTTTACCATGATCAACGTGTGCAACAATTGCAATGTTTCTAACTCTATTAAGGTTAGTCATCATTTTCTGTACTTCTTCAGCCATAAACTCCTTCTTTGCCATAAAAATAACCTCTTATAAAAATAAATAAAAAATAAAAAATAAATTACCTCGCTCCTCTTGCCATTCTTTCAACTTCATCTCTCTTCTTAACTGCGTAACTATTAACATCACCTTTGGAAGCCATAATTAACTCTTCCGCTAATGCTTCAGCCATAGTTTTTCTTTTGTTGAAAGATTGCATAATGGTTGCCAATGCTATATTCCTCAATGAAATATCAACTCTTCTTGAAGGTGCAACATCTACTGCCACTTGGTAAAACACTCCTCCGAATTGAACACGAGTAACTTCTTCACGTGGTGCAGAATTTTCAAGTGCCCCTATCAATACTTGTACTGGATTAATTTTTTCCTTTTTAGCAATAATTTCAAATGCATCTTTTACAACACGAATTGAAACTGTCTTTTTACCTTGTAATTTACCATGCGTACGTATAACTTTACCGGAAAGTTTTTCTCCTGTACCTCCACGCATTAACTTGTTAATCAAACGTTCAACTAAATTCAATTTACTTTTACCAAAATGTTTAGCTGAATGTCTTCCAAAAGTGTGTGGATAAACTACTGGGTTAAGGGAAATATATTTACCCATACCTCTATCAGATATGTTAATTCCATCCCAATCATATAATTCAAATAATTTAACTTCAGACATAAATATTCACCTTACCTCTTTGACTTCTGCTTCTTACCTTTCCTGAGTTCACTTAATGGAATACCGTTAACAGCAACCACTTTAAACCTAACCCCAGAAATGGAACCCATCTGTCCTTTTTGTGAACCACCGAGTCCAACTACAGTAACCTCATCATGTTCATCAACGAATGTAATTGCCTTATCTCTTGGCACGTGAGCAGTAACAACCCTACTATTTTTCCTTAACTGAACTCTTACACATTTAATAAGTCCAGAGTGTGGTTGTTTTTGTTCCACTGCACGTTTTTCCAAAACGATACCATTACCCATTGGTGCACCTTCGAGGGCATCATAATCCATTTTGTGTTTTTTAACACTTAACGATTTCTTCATTAATTTTCTTGATTTTCTTTTTCTTTTAATAACATGACCTGCTTTTTCTCCTTTTGCCAAATAATCACCTTGATTGAATTTTTATTTCCTTACCATAAATGCGTTGGAAAAACTCTTTCGCAAACACCATTATGGCACCTCTTCTCAATGTACTTTTATCAGAAGCATTTAATTTAATGAAAACAACTTTTTTATTGTTAACTTCCATTTCCTGTAAAATAGGGTCTGATACATTGAACGCTTTTTTAACGAACATCTCTTCACTTTGAGCTTCTTCAAACACAAAAATATTTTTCTTAACATAATCTCTAAGTCTTTGAATGTTAGTACCTTTCTTACCAATAGCTTTACCTATTTCACCGGATTTAACAAGATAAGCAATAGCATCATCGGAAAGAATACAATCATTACATTCAACATTAGTTAGATCATAGAAATATCTCATGCAAGTGATCTCATCGTTAGAGATTTTCAATAAAACACCACTTATTTAATGAGATCCAATATATCCGAATCCCCTTCTTCCAAAACAGACATAACAGAAATTGGATATGGTTTACCACAAATTGAACCTAACTCCATTGAAGTTCCTTCATAAATGTAATAAGGTACACTTGCAAGTTTACATTTCTTTGTAATTTCTATCATAACGTCTTGTGAAACATTCTTAGCTATCAAAACAACTTTAGGTTTATTTTGATTAATAGACTGAACGGAACTGTTATGTCCAAATAACACGTTACCAGTATCCGAAGCCATTCTTATACTTTTTTGAATATCCATAAATTCACCTCATAACCAACCTTACTTTACCGGTACCCAAATTAATGGTTTGCCCGATAATAATATTTTCTGTAACACCAGTTAATTTATCAATCTCGCCTTCAATTGACGCATTAACTAAATGTTTAACTGTTTCTTCGAACGCTGCACGTGCAAAAACACTGGACTTTCTACCGCTTAGACCATGCCTTCCAACGGGTTCAATAAATCCACGTGCGCACTGCGCATCAGCGAGAAGCATAATATGCCTGGAATCAACAGTTAATCCCTGTAAGTCCATGACCTGTTTCAATTCCTTATACAATGCCATTCTCGCTGCTTCAATGCCCAAAAGCTTTTCAAGCTCACGGACATTATTAGTGTAAATCCTTGAAAAATCAACGCCTTTGATTTTTCTGATCTCTGAGAAATTAGAACCAGCAACTCTTATAAAATATTCCCCGGTTTTCCTATCCTCAATGATATTAGCTTTTGTAACTCCCTTAACGCCCTTAAGAGGTGCAGAAGCCAATTTAATAGAAAGTTTTCTTAATTTCTGATATGTTGTATCCAACTTTATAATAATTTTATTATCCTTAGATTTTATCTTAACAGACTTTTCAAAAATTAATTGTATAACTCCCATTAATTCTTTAATTTCAATAGCTTTCATTTTAAGTAAATTCATGTCAATTTTAATTCTAATCTCTTGGCTTTCAAAATTCTCAAACAATTTACAAACGTCACCGAACTTTATGAATTCAATATTGTTTGCAATCTCAAGAGCTTTATCTCTACTCTTTGAAATGTCTTTATCTAAATATATATCAGTTAATTGTGTTTTAGGTTCCTTACGCGCATCAACCAATTCAACTAAACGTGGTAAACCAAGTGGAACTTGTTCCGCAACTCCCGCATAGTGGAAAGTACGCATAGTCATCTGCGTACCAGGTTCACCTATGGATTGAGCAGCGATAATACCTACTGCCTCTCCTGAATCTATTAATGCATTATTTTTTATTTTTGGCATGTTTACACCTTTCTTGATCTTATGGGGTCTTTACCATCTCCACCGTATAGAGATTGAACTAAATTACCATCTGAATCCTTAACAGAACCATCATTATCAACATAAATGTCCTGTAATGCGTTAATTAAACGTCTTTGTAAATACCCTGACCTTGCAGTCAAAATACCCTTGTTAACCAACGAGTCACGTCCTCCTGCTGCGTGGAAGAAATATTCAACTGGATGAATTCCTTCAAGGAATGAACTTCCAACGAAACCGTAAGAGTACGCACCAAAATCTTTACCTGCAAAATGAGGTAAAACTCTTGTAGAATAACCTCTCTTAATTCTCTTACCACGAACTGCTTGTTGCCCTAACATGGAAGACATTTGAGTTGCATTAAGTATAGATGCCTTAGAACCTACATTGGCCATAATCATTGAAGAATTATCAATTCCGAAATAATTCTTAAGAACTGGACCTGTAGAATCACGAGCTTTACCTAATATTACCATAACTTTATCTTCCATGGTTTCAGCTAAACTCTTACCTGGTAAACGTTCAAGTGTATTATTCTTATACTTCATAACTAACGCTTCAACTTCTTTTATAGCATTATCTCTTACTTTTTTAACTTCAGTATAAGT
>CAYOAB010000067.1:0-4160 GCA_964401875.1 Microcaldota archaeon | reverse complement strand
GCAATAATTTTTTATATATTTGATTTTATTAAAGTTTTTAGACAAACTGACGTTACCCGCAATTTGAACAAGATAGTACCTACAAAAATATAACGAGAATTGATTATGAAAATACTTCACATTTCAGATTTACATTATAGAAACGGATTGAAAAATAATGAAGTTTTAAAGGCTTTTTTTGAGGATATTAATGGTATTAAAGTTGATTTTGCATTATTTACAGGAGATATTACATTTTCAGGTAAAAAGGAGGACTTTATTAAATTCAAAAATGAGTTTTATAATAAACTCAAAACACATATAGCAGAAGATAGACTAATATTTTGTCCAGGTAATCATGATGTAGACAGGGATTTAATTAAGAAAGTGCTTGGAAAACCAATAGTCGACCAAATAAATTCTAAGGAAAATTTAGAGGAAGTTATTTCTGAACATAAAACTCATCGTCACTACACAACTAAAAGACTACAAAATTATTACGATTTTCAAAAGATAATTTCAAGTTCTTACAGGGCTTGCGAAAATAGACATGTCACGGATTTTTTTACTAATTATATCTTTGAAATAAACGGTGAGAAAATTGGAATTACATCATTTAATAGTGCTTGGTTAGCGGAGGGAGGACAAAAAGACTATGGTAGGTTATCAATTGGAAAAGATAATATAATTCAAGCACATCAGCAATTGGATGATTGTAAGTTGAAAATTTGTTTATTCCATCATTCTCAAGATTGGTTTGCTCCTTTTGATGAATCAATAGATGAGATTAAAAAAGAATATAATTTTGCTTTTACAGGACATAATCATAAAGCAAATCCAGAAATACATAAAACACCGTTCAATGATTTAATAATTAGTAATACCGGCTGTCTTTATGAGTCAGATAATTATTTTAATGGATATACCATTTTAGAAATTTCATCTGAAAGTATTAAGTTTAATGTTCGCACATATTATCCTGAGAGACGTAAATTTGATATTGCAGTTAATCTTTTTGATAAAGGTGAATGGATTTCGAAGAGAGAAAATTTGCCAAGTCTGAGCAATGAACAAAAATTAATTTTACAATTTAAAGAAGTTGCTAAAGAATCTTTGATTACAACAAATGTAGATGTAAAAGATTTTGCTGAAAGATTTGTTTTCCCAAGTTTAACAAAGGAATCTATTGTTAAACAAAAACAGTTAACAATCGATGATAAAGAAGACTCTATTTCAAAGACAGAATTATTAACATTAACTGATAGACTTATAATAAGAGGAAAGCAAGAATCTGGAAAAACATGCTTGTTATTCTATGTAGGTATTGAACAATATCAAAAAGACAAAAAACTTCCTTTTTATATAAATTATGAATCAATAAATATACATGGAGCAAAGCCTTTTTATAGAGAAATAAAACACTCCGCTTTTGATGCAGAAATAGATAATATCGAAGAGAGATTAAAAAATGGAGAATGCATAGTCTTAATTGATAATTTTAGTGAAAAAGATTCAAAGAAGCTTGCAAAATTTAAAGAGTTTATAGAAAGCTATAATAAGGCATTTATTGTGGTTACAATAAATCAGTCAAGCTATGAGTCTTTAAGTAAAACAAAAACACCAGAAACCTTAAAAGAATTTTACACTATACATCTTAATGCGTTCGAGGCAAAGGATATAAGAAAATTAGTTCAATTAACCAAACCAAACATCGCTCCTGAAGAAACAAACCTTATTGTTCATAATCTATGTGCTTCTTTGTCAAAAGCTGGTTTGCCGTTTAACCCAACTATAATATCTATCATATTAGATATTCAGGCTCAATTTGGTAGTTACACACCGATAAACAAGGCAAGTTTATTTGACAAACTTATAGATATTTTACTTCATAAGCACTCATTATCAAATATTACTTACAGTAGTTTTGATTATGAAAACCAAGTGGATTTCTTAGCTAATTTTGCAAACCTTTTATACTTAAAGAATAGTAATGTTTCTCTTGTAAAATTTGAAGAATTTGCTAATTCATACTTGCAAGCTATTGGTATTGATAATTTATCGTCATATACATTACTAGATACTTTTATAAAGTGCAACATTCTGGTAAAGAATGGTGATAATATTGAATTTAGAGTTAAATCTTTTCAGCACTTCTTTTTTGCTAAATATTTTTCAAATTATCCAGAAGAAAATGATTTAATAAGGGACAACTATAATTATTTAAATTTTCCTGAAACAATTGACTTCTTAACTGGTTTGGAGAGGAAAAACGTGGACTTATTTAGATTTTTACTCGATGAATTACAAAGTCATTATGAATTGTTAGATTTTGAATATGATATTGCAAGTTTTGATGACTCAAAGATAGAAAATGGCTTACTTTCAGAGTTATTGAAGGATGTTGATATTGCCGAAATAGGAAAAGAACAAGTGCCTGACAAAAGACGTGATGAATATACACAGATGAGATATCCAGAGAAAGTTAATAATTCTGAAGAAATTGACATATTAGACCCCAAAGACAGATTTATTAATAGTCTTGAGTTATGTTCAACATTAGCTAGGAATTGTGAATTAATTAAGGATATTAGTTTTCGAGAAAATGCAGTAAGATTAATAATAAGACATTGGAGTTCAATTTTAGTTGAATTAATTCAAACATTTAATAACGACGAAGAATTCCAGAAGGAATTTAAAGATGAAAAAGAACTTAAACAACTCTTAAATGTTATAATTCCTATAGCATTTCAGACTCAAATAGTTGAATTATTTGGAACTACGAAATTAATCAAAGTTATTAGCAATGTTATTACTAATCATTCTATCTCTAAAATTGAAAAACTACTTTTGATTCTGATAATTGAAGATGTAGATGATAATTCTAGATTCAAACTACTCGAACAGTTTTTATTAGAAAATCAATCTTATTATATAAGTGAAGTTGTTTTAACATATTTGATGTATATAAATGAAATTCGAATTATGTCTTCTGGAAAAAAGAATAAATGTATAAAATTAATGTCAGAGATTGTTGCTAAAAGAGAAGGAGGAGGTAATAAACAAGCGGAAGAAATGGTAAAGCAAGAATTTATGAGAAAAACAAAATTGAGAAGGAAAAACTGCGGGTAACATCGTATATAAAACATTTGGCAGTCAGTGGTTTATCAAGCGTTTCAGCTCGTATCAAAAGTAGTTGTAACTTGATAGTTAATCGCTTCGAAATGCCAAACGTTTCATACACGCAACCGTTACCGCTAATGCAAAAAAAACTGTAAAAACCGAAGAAACCGAAAAAAAACTTTAAAATATTTGGAATTGGTTGTCTGAATAGATAACTTTGTGTGATAAAATAATTTCGAATTGGAACAGTATAAACGAACAATAAAAGTATTTAAAAATCATTTTTGGGATTTTTATAATTCTCAACCAAAGAAAGTTCAGTCAAAAATAGATTGGACGATTGATTTGGTAAAAACATTAAAAGTTGTACCGAAAGTGTATTTTGACCATATGACAGGAACTGACGGAATATGGGAAATACGGGTGCAAGTTGGAAATAATATATTTAGAGTTTTTTGCTGCTTTGATGAAGGAAACTTAGTGATTTTGCTAAGTGGATTTCAAAAGAAAACACAAAAAACGCCACAAGGAGAAATTGATAAAGCTGAACGATTAAAAAAAGAATATTTCGATGAAAAAAGTAAATGACAATTTAACATCATGGGATGACCACATTGATAATAAATATGGTAAACCTGGCTCAAAAACTCGTGAAAAATATGAGCAAGAATTTGAAGCATTTAAAATAGGAGTACTAATTCAAGAAGCGAGAAAGAAAAAACGTCTAACTCAAGAGCAATTAGCGGAAAAAGTAGGTACAACAAAAAATTATATTTCACGAATTGAAAATAATGCGAGTGATATAAGATTATCAACATTAATGAGAATAATTAGTGAAGGATTAGGCGGACATTTAAAATTATCTTTAAAAGTATAAAAAAATGATGCACTAAGCGGTAACACACACTCATGTATCAGTGCCGAAGTCTTTTAAATTGAGGCTCTGTGGTACGTTTGGGAGTTTCGTTTTCGGCTGACAGAAAGCAGTTCTCGAACTTCGGCACCGAATACATAGTGTGTCGAGAAGCAGAACATCGGCAAAACAAATAGTTCTGCATGCT
>CAYOAB010000066.1:0-4168 GCA_964401875.1 Microcaldota archaeon | reverse complement strand
TCTTTGTACTCAAAATATCATAATATGGATTACTTTTTGTTATCAATATAATTTCCTTCTCATCGTTAATTTTATCACTTGACAATGAATACACTCTAACTTTTAATGGAATTTCTTTTTCTTCCATATTAACTATTTCATAATAAGTTTCAATTTTTCCTCTTGAAGGTACGAATACTTCCTTAGTATACTCCCATCCTTTCAAACCATCAGTTTCAATAACAAAAATATCACTTGCAGTGCTTGGATTTTCAATTTTTATTGAATATCTTGCCGGTGACCCAGTTGAAACAACCATTCTTTCAGGTTTAACATCAAGGTAAACTAAATCATACTTAACTTCAATTTCCATAAAAAATTTAATTTCTCCACCAATTTCATCAAGATTTTCATCATCTGAAACTATAATTGGAATAATATATTTCCCTTCCTTCGCATTACTTGGTGCTCTTAAATTTATTTTAAGATATTTACCATATTCAGATTCACTTGCTGTCCAACCTTCCGGAAGAGTTCCCGTTTTCAAAAAGTCCCAATAACCTCCTTCACCATAAATTCCACCCTTGTCCACCTTAGTGGAAATCATGATTGACATTGTTTGTCCGGGTCCAATGTAATTACCATTAAATGTATTACCATAAGAGATAACTATACTTTCAGGTTCAATTATTTCCACTTGCCCAATACCTACACTTGCAAATAGTGGCACAAACATGAACAAAAGTAAAAGAAAAGTTTTTTTCATACATATATTGACACTTGAATATTAATTAATTTAATTATAATTTTTCAAATTTGCTATTTGTATGTTACTTCCATCATTATATTCAATTCTTACCGGGAGGGGAACTCCTTCAATTATCCATAATGTAGTTTTTTTATCCTTTGTTTGAAGTTTAACAGATTCATATATTTTCCCTCTGAAAATTGATGTTGTTACCTCAACTGTTTCAAAATTAACATTCTTTCTCATATTTGAAGGCACTGCAAAAAGTCCTCTCATTACTTCTTCATCAGGAAATATATATTCACAGGTTTCAATTTTACCTTCATATTGTTTGTTTATACAATTATACAATACGCTATCAAAAGTTAAACTTGCATCAATTTCTTTTTTACTTAATCCTTCGTAAGGGAAAATTTTAATTTTATAATTTTCTTCTTCATACTCCAAATCATAAAAGAATTCATTTTTCTTTATCTCACCATCTTTGATTTCAACAATTTCATACCTGTATTCATTAATAGCATTAATTTTGAAAACATCTCCCCAATTAAAACCCCCTAAATTTTCATTTTTCAAAGGTAATTCTGGAGCCGTATATGATATGGTTGAAAGAAAAGCTATAATTATAATTATCATTAAAACAAAACTAATTGCAATAAGATTTCCTAATATTTTTTTTTGTTTAATCGCCATACACATCATCTCGTTCATTTACTATCTAATATAACTTAACGAACCAAACCCTTCAGATTTATCTATCTCACTCAATTTATTTAACTCTTCTTTAACCAATTTTTCATGTTTAGCTTTTTGTTTATCTATATTATCTAAATTTATTTTAACTTCTAATATATCACATAATACTTTCAACAATTCCTTTGAAGAATTATAATCAACAAACGCACCATGCGTTTCTCCCATTAAACAAATACCATTGAATTTCCTTAATTTTCCAATACCTAACAACATACCTGCGGCACCAATTATAGTTCCCTTCGCTTCACCGAAAATCACACCTTTTTTCTCATACTTTTTAATTAATTCTTTGTGAGTTACCGAACCTAAAATTTTAATCTTATCCACGGTAGCCCCTTTACCATAACCTCCTAAGGTTATAATTTCTTTAACGTTTAATGATTCAAAATAATCAAGCATTTTATTTGTTACTTCAAATTGTGCATCTGAAGTTACAGCTTGTATATCACCTATCAAAATTAATATTTCAACTTTCCCCTTTTTGTAACCGTAAACCACATTCCTTAACATCCTTATAGTTCCATCTTTCTTCATTATAACTTGATGCGGGAAATGTGGTGAATATATTTCCGCTATTCTTTTTGCTTTCAATTCTTTTGCTAAATGTTTAGCTGCAATTTTACCCACTAATCCTATTCCCGGTAATCCTTCAACAAGAATTGGATTTTTAAATTTCATTTTATTCACAATATGTATGTATGTTTCATTTTTCATTTTCTCTTCCTTTCCTTCTATATTTTGCATACTTATCCAAAGGAGAATATTTAATTGGATGTGGGCATACTACTTTACTATTACAATGAAATTCTTTTAAAGTATACATTCCACAAATAGCACATTTTTTAATAAAAAATTTCATTCAATCTCACGTGTTTCCAAATTATATTTGGTATTTTTCATATTCTTTTCAATGCTCTTAATAATATCATCAAATTCCTTTTCACCTGTTTTATAATCCCAGGCGGAAATGCTAACTTTATAAATAGGGGCACCAACATACTTAATTTCAAGTTCAACTTCCTTATTTTTATTTTTGTACCCTTCAAATGACTTTTTAATTTTAGTAATACCATCACTATCAAAACTTTCAAGTATAATGTTTCTGTTTATGTTAACTTTTTGTTTCTTAATATTTTCTTTAACAATTTCTTCTAAAGTGTCAAGTATTTTTTCAGGTATTTCCTTTAACTTTTTCCTTGTTTCTGTAGTATTGTAAGATAAACTTTCCAATGCATCATAACTAGTTTCAAATTCCTTTTCAAATGTTTGTTTCAATTCGCTTATAAATTCAGGATCAGTTTTTTT
The DNA here is from genome assembly GCA_964401875.1 of Microcaldota archaeon. Taxonomy (GTDB): domain Archaea; phylum Micrarchaeota; class Micrarchaeia; order CAILAH01; family CAILAH01; genus CAYOAB01. The sequence continues at coordinate 1,380 of CAYOAB010000066.1, read as the reverse complement.
AAGTCTTTTAGCAGCAATCTCTAAGAGATTTTTAACTCTCTTAGTTTTCCTATATGTCTCTCTTTTCCAAACTTTATCTGCTTCTGTAACTCTTTTAATAGATAAATCCACTTGATTCTTTTCAGGAATGATTCTGACCACTCTAACTATAATCTTTTGCCCTTCCTTAACATGTTCGTGAACATTTTTAATCCATCTTGGAGCAACTTCTGAAACATGTATGAATGCTTCAATATCATTATACTCATCTAGAGAACAAAACGCACCGTAAGGGACAACCTTTTTTACAGTTGCCATTACAAGTTCTCTAGCTTCTGGATACATTATTCATACACCTACTTTTATTTAATTTAGAAAAAAGAAATTATTTTGCAATTTCAACCTTCTTTTTAGTTCTTGTTCCTACTATTCTTTCCTGACTTTTCTTACATTCAGAACATTCCAATATAACTTTTTGTTTTTTACTTTGCTTTCTAACAGTAGCTTGTCCCTTAACTTTACCTACATAACCACTGGTTCTTCTCTCGTGCCTAAGAGTGCCCCAAGACATACTTCTTGCTTTACCCTTTTTAGGGTTTTTAACTTTATGTTTGGTATGTTTTTTACACTTAGGACAATATGTTCTAATTTCTTTTGGAACTTTCATTCAATCATCTCCGATTTTTTAGTATTTATCAAAAGCTCACCAGTTTTCCTGGGAAGCTCGTAAATCTTTCCTTCTTCGTAAGGTCCATACTCGCCATCAGGGCCCTTGAATTTAGGTATTTCTTTTAACACTCTAACCTTTATAATATCTTCCTTTTTTTTCACTGTTTTCTTATCGAAACATTTTTTAACTTTAATTACATCCTTTTTAATTTCCTCATATAATGTTTTTTCCTCATTTGTTAATTTATCAAGGGGATCAAATCCATTATAAACTTCATTAAAACCATATAATATAATTTTCTCTATCCTCTTTTTTTGTACTTCGTTAAGTATTTTTAAACAATTTTCAAGTTCTCTCCTTAGTATCGGATTAGATTCTTCATTTATTTTACCTTTAGTTTTTTCAATGTACTTATTAACTTCTTCATAAAAATTTTCATTTATTTGTGACAAGTTATTAGAACGTTTTTCCTCTAAGTGGACTTTTCTAAGTTCATTATACATTTAATTCAACCTCGCTACATTCTTTCCAATTAGATATGCTGCGTAATATTTAGGAACAGATGTTTTTTTATTGTTACTCTTTTCAAAAATTTCATTTCCTAATCTAATTTCCGGAACTTCTTCTATTATTTCTATATCTATATATTCATTATTAATTACTATAGTGTCCTTAAGAGGGTCAAATTTATCCAAATCATGCACCTTCTTAGCTAAAAGCATACTTTCCCC
>CAYOAB010000065.1:0-4180 GCA_964401875.1 Microcaldota archaeon | reverse complement strand
TTTAATATTACGTTTAACATGATTATGTTATAGTTGTAAAATATATAAAAATGTATTATAAGCAAAATAGGTGCTTGAAAATATATAATAATATACTATCTAATATTAAGTATGAGTATGCGTTTTAATGTTCTCATTTCTTTTGAAACTGAAGACCCCATTTCTTGTGTTAAAGCATTAACTCATGATGATAATGGTGCTTATAAAAGAACTTCTGCAGAGGTTTATAATGAGGGTAATAATGTGCATATTAAGTTAAAGGCATCAGATGTAACTGCCCTTAGGGCAAGTTTAAATGATTATGTGCGTTTAATTAAAATCTGTGAATGTGAAAGGTGTTTAGATGAATAATGAACAACAAAATTTGATAATAGATTATCAGGAATTGCAAAATAAAATGCAAAATATTATGATGGAAAAGCAACAGCTTTTAATGCAAACAAGTGAGATAGATAGGGCCTTGAAAGCGTTAGGAGATGTTACAGGTAAAACTTATGAAATGATAGGTACTGTTTTGATTGAAAAGGAAAAGGATTCTATAAATTCTGATTTAATTGAGAGGAAACAATTGCTTGATTTAAGGTTAGAAAATTTAGATAAAAATGAAAGGACAATTAAGTCAAGGTTACAATCATTAACTGAAAAATTAACAGGTTCAAATAAAGGTAAGGGTGAAGAATAATGGATGGATGTGAATCCATATTAAATATTTTTTCAAAAAATCCTTCTTTTACCATAACTTCTCACTCTTTAGCTGATACTGATGGTGTTTGTAGTGCAGCTCTTTTAAATTCTCTTTTTCCAAAATCTAAAATTGTTTTTTTAGATTCACCTTCTTCTCATGCTAAAAAGATATGTGAAAAGTATAATATAAATTATAAAATTACTTCTGATATAAGTTCAAAAAATACTGTTTTAGTTGATGTGAGTGACCCTGCTCTTTTAAAAGGAGTAAAAGGTAAATTTTTTGCAGTTTTTGATCATCATACAACGAATGTTGTTGAAACTGAACATCTTTTTGTATCTGAAAATTCACCTTCAACAACTTATCTTATTTATAATATGATGAAAGAACTTAATATTAAACCAAATTCTGTTCAAGCCGAATTGATTCTTTTAGGTTTAATCTCTGATACTTACAGGTTTAAAAGTGTAGGTTCTAAGCAGTTGTTCAGTGATGTTTCAATTCTATTGAGTTTTACTAAAACTGATTATAACGATATAGTTTCAATATTAGATTCTAAAATGTCTTTCTCCGAAAGAATAACTTTCATACGTTCATTTGGTAAAGTTTATTCTGCTTACAGGGAAAAGAAAACTCAAAATCTTTTTGTTGTAACAGATACGGATAGTTTTACATCATTGGTTTCAACTCGTTTAGTTGATTGTTTGGAAGCTAATGTAGGAATTGCTTATGCTATTATGGAAGGAAATTTAGTGATTTCAATGAGAACTTCCTCAAATATGGAAATTCATTCTGGTAAATTTTTGAAAGAACTCGGTGAAAAGTATAATGGTGAAGGTGGCGGCCATGTGCACGCAGCGGGATGTAAATTAAACAAAAAATATTTTTCTAAAATGGAAAGTATACTTTTACAAGAATTGTCAAAACATTTTAATTTAGAAGAAGTTGGATTATGATTGTACGGCATTTCACGAATTCTTTTTCGTTAAAATGTAACCTTTATATATATTATTTCTATATATTATACAGAGATATATTATGGATAAGAGATATGAAAAATTATCACACTCAATAGCTTCCGAAATTGTATTTTCTAATTCTTACGGTAAAACTATGAAAAAATGGAGAGAGTTATTTGGTATTTCTCAAACAGGGTTAAGCGAATATTTAGGAATTAATCCGTCAACTATAAGTGATTATGAAAGTGAAAGAAGGAAAAATCCAGGAATTAATGTAGTTAAACGTTTTGTTCTTTCATTAATTGAAATTGATTTGGCCACTGGTGGTAAAATTGTTAACAAGTATGTTAATGATCTTTCAACTGAACAGATATATTACGTTCATGAATTTGCTTCAGTTATTAATGGGTTAGATTTTGTTAAGTTAATTGAAGGTAAGGTTATAACCAACGCTGATATACTTGAACGGGTTAGAATTTACGGATTTACTCTTGTTAATTCTTTACAAGCCATTATGGAAATCCAATCAGGTGATTTCCCAAAACTTTTCGGTAGTGCTCAGGAAAGAGCATTTATATTTACAGATGTTAGCACTGGCCGTTCCCCCTTAGTAGTTGTCCGTGTTAATACCACTAAACCAAGTATTGTTGTTCTTCATGGTATTGAGGCCGAAACTTTAGATAAATTGGCTATCGCTCTCGCTAAAAGGGAACGTATCCCTCTTGTTGTAACAACTAAAAAGCTTGAAGATATTGAAAGTATCCTTAAAAAACTTTAATAAATATAGACAATTGCCGAATTTTTTTTCGTTTCATTTTATAAATCTTTTTTCATTAAACATTTCAGTGAGTTTATGAAAGTAGGTATACTCGGTTATGGAATTGATATTCCAAGATATCGTATTAAAGCTGGTGAAATCGCTCGCGTGTGGGGGGAAGAAGAGAACAGAATAGTTAACGGTTTAGGTTTAACTGAAAAGTCTGTTCCTAGTTTAGATGAAGATGCAGCTACTCTCGCTGTTCAAGCGGCAAGGAGGGCACTCAAGCATGCTAAAATAAGTGGCCAACTTGTTAATTCTATTTATGTAGGTTCAGAATCACATCCTTATGCAGTTAAGCCAACTGCAACTATTGTTGCAGAATCAATTGGTGCAACTCCTGATTTATATATTGCCGATCATGAATTTGCATGTAAAGCAGGTACTGCAAGTATGATTAACTCATACGCTTTGATTAAAGCCGGTGAGATTGAATATGGTATGGGTATAGGTACAGATACTTCACAAGGTAGGCCTGGTGATGCGCTTGAATATAGTGCGGGAGCAGGTGCTGCTGCATTCCTTATGAGCAATAAGGATTTCATTGCGGAAATTAAAGGTATATATTCATACGCAACGGATACCCCTGATTTCTGGAGGAGGGAACATGCAATTTATCCATCACATGGTGGTAGGTTTACAGGAGAACCAGGTTACTTTAAACACGTTGCCGGTGGTGCTTTAGGTATAATGAAGAAAATGGGTACTGAACCTAAAGATTATACTTACGCAGTTTTCCATCAACCTAACGGTAAATTTCCTAAACAAATGGCTAAACAATTAGGATTTACTCCAGAACAAATTAAACCTGGTTTAGTTACACCGTTCATTGGTAATACTTATTCTGCAGCATCAATGATAGGTTTAGCTGCAACGTTAGATATTGCAAAGCCCGGTGACAAGATTTTAGTTGCTTCTTTCGGTTCAGGTGCAGGTAGTGATGCGTTCCACATTGAAGTTACTGATAAAATTGAAAATAATAGAACTGAATACAGTTTCAAAATGGTAACTGAACATAAGAAGTATCTTGATTATGGTACTTATGCTAAACATCGTAAGAAATTAATTGTATAAAAAGTGATATTTATGAATAAAGTCGCAGTAGTAGGAGTAGGAATGAGTAAGTTCGGTGAACTTTGGGATAAAAGTATACGTGACCTCGTGATTGAAGCGGGGTTAAATGCAATGAAAGATGCTAACATTGATGGTGGTGAAATTCAAGCACTTTACGGAGGTACAATGGCTTCCGGAAGGTTACTTGGACAGGAACACGTTTCAGCATTAATTGTTGATGCTATGGGTTTAACACCAATACCTGCAACGAGGGTTGAAGGTGCGTGTGCTTCTGGTGGTTTAGCGTTCAGGAACGCATTCTTTTCAGTTGCAAGTGGCATGTACGATACTGTAGTAGTTGGTGGTGTTGAGAAAATGACTGACGTTTCAACTGCAGAAGCGGTAACCGCTTTAGGTGGTGCCGGTGACCAGGAATGGGAACTTTTACAAGGAGCAACATTCCCCGCACTTTACGCGTTAATGGCCAACAAGCACATGAGTGAATATGGTACAACTGAAGAGATGTTAGCTTCCGTTGCTGTTAAAAACCATAAAAATGCAGTTCACAATAAGTATGCTCAATATAGAAAGGAAATTACAATTGATGACGTTTTAAATTCTAAAATGGTTGCTGATCCCCTCAAGGTATTAGATTGTTCTCCAATT
>CAYOAB010000064.1:0-4211 GCA_964401875.1 Microcaldota archaeon | reverse complement strand
TATGCAGTTGATAATTCAAACAGGCCAATTGAAGGGGCCACCATTAAAGTAACATACCAGAAAAATCAGTTTCCTATATATAAGGACACAGGATTTGATGGTGAAAGTATATTATTAACAAATTCAGAAGGATATGCTGATTTTATAATAAATAATAACGTTCAAAGTGTAACTTATGAAATAAGATATTATTACATAGAAGTAAGTTATGGAACACTTAACAAAAAAGAAAAGGTAACCTGTAATAGTATGGGAGCAACATGTCATCCAAGAGAATATTTACACACGTTCACATTGAACACTAATAGGGTTAACTTGAACATAAAAGACCAATCAGGAAGAGGGATTGAAGGAGCAAAAGTTAGTTATGGTGGGAACATTTACACTACTGATAGTACTGGTAAAATGTTTGTTACAATACCACAAAATACAGATTTTGTAATTGTTGTAGATTACAATGAAAATAAAAGAACTGTCAAAGATAAAATGTTAAAGGTGGATAAAAACGTTGATGTTACATTTGATAGATATAATGTTCAATATAGAATAATTAACGATGAGGGAACTAATCTTAATGCAGAAGTTATACTTAACGAAGAAATTAAACAGACAGATGAAGAGGGAATGGTATTATTTGAAGGTATAATTGGTAATGAAATTGATGTTTTTGTAAGGTTTGAAAATGGTTCAAGAGAATTCAAATCTGCTATAAACCAGGACATTAACACAATATTAGTGATGGACTTAGCTCCACCAGTAATAACAAACGTTTTCCATGAAATTGATGTAAATAAAAATATAATTTTTGTAAATGCAAAGGTTACTGACCCAAACACTTATGGAACTGGATTAAGAAGTGCCTCACCCGTTAAAATGAGATACAAAATAGGTGAAGAGGGATGGAAAACTATTGAGATGTACACCACTGGTAAAGATGCATTCCAGGGAACTATACCCTACGAAAATAGTCATATATTGTATGAAATTGAGGCTATAGATGCACAAGATAACATTCAAAAACATAGTGGGAAAATAGATAAGCAAGGCACTAACCCTCCTGTGAATAATGGAACTGATGTTGATGATCCTATTATAGATGAACCTAAAGGAGAAGGGTTTATTAACACAAACACTCTCATTATAGGAGGAGTTATCTTACTTATAATTGCATTTATAGGTTACAAATTCTACACAGGTGAAATTTGATAATATTTATTAAACTTTACTTTTTTAATAATCTCACTGAAGCTCTGATTGTGTAGTGGTTAGCATTCGGCCCTGTCGCCGAACCGTAATATATTATGGTTTTGCAGATAGGCCGCGACCCGGGTTCGAACCCCGGTCAGAGCGTTCAACTTTAATAAATAAATCTCAACCAAACATTCTTTTTATTTATATAATTTTACACATTAATCATATTGATATTATGGCCGATTTGGAGTTAGATTTGAATTTAATCAAAGCAATAAGTTCAGATAAGAGAATTGATATACTTAAATTGTTAAATAAGGGCCGTAAAACTCCTACAGATATTGCTAAAGAACTTCAACTTTCAACACCTACAACGTTAGAACATTTAGATAAATTAATTGAAAATGATTTAGTTCAAAGAATAGATGAAGGAAGAAAGTGGAAATATTACTCATTAACAAATAAAGGGGAACTATTAGTTAACTCAAACAATTCAAAAAGGGAAATTCCAGTTAGAATTTTCATTACTTTAGGTATAGGTTTGCTTATGTTATTAATTCCTTTCACAATGTATAATCCTTTCCTCCCTCAAATGGAAAATGAAGATTTAAGAGCAGTTGGAATTGAAGAAGATTCATTTGGTATTATGGAAAATGCACCTAAATTAATGATGGAAGTTGAACAACAAGAAATAGAACCTGTAAAGGATAACACAATGTATTACGTAGTACAAATAATTGGATTGTTCATTTCCGTATACGGAGCAACAAAAATATATTCAATAGTTAAGAGATAGTGTTACAAAAATGTTACATTTTCCCTTATTGGTGTTACATGTTTTAAGCTAAAACCGATGTTCATTTATAAATAGTGTTACAAAAATGTTACAAAAACATACCAACATGTTACAAAAATGTAACATATTTAAATGTTTAAGTTATAATTATACCATGGAAGATATAATTAAATCCCTGATAAAAGAAAATATGAGATTACAATTAAAAGTAAAAGAAAAATTCATAAAAAAAAGACAGAGTTTTGATAAATTCAATAAAATAATTAATAATAATAATTTTTATATGGGGATTACAGGTTTAAGAGGTATAGGTAAAACCACCATACTATTACAATTATGTATTGAAAATCAAGGAATTTATTTTAGTGCAGATAGTAGAGATTTAAAGGGGTATTCTATTTTTGAAATTAGTAAAGAATTAATTAATAAAGGATATAAAAAAATATTCATAGATGAAATCCACTTAAAACCAAATTGGGATTTAGATCTTAAGAATTTATATGATAAATATGATGATGTAAAAATATATTTTACAGGTTCTTCTGCTATTGAATTAAAAACATTAAAAGCAGATTTATCAAGAAGAGTATTATTAGAGAAATTATCTCCTGCAAGTTTTAGAGAATGGTTAATGATTAAAAAAAATATTGAAATACCAATTATACCTTTTGAAGAAATAATAGAAAAAAAGAAAGAATTAACAGAAAAATATTGGGAAATAAACGAATATATGGACGAATATTATCAAATGGGAGGAGTACTTTATTCAAATGAAAATTTTGATGAATTTTATAAAACAATAATATCAACAATAGAAACAATCATAATAAAGGATTTGTCTTCTTACAAAGGATATGATCCAGAAATAGATAATATAGTTTTTTCAATATTAAACACAATTGCAACATCTAAACCCATGGAATTAAGTTATGAAAAATTAGGTCAAATGACATCAAAAAATAAAGTTTGGATTATGAGATTTATGGAATTGTTAGACAAAACTGAATTAATAATTAGAATAAGTGCTAAGGGAGAAGGAATGAAATCAACTAAAAAAGAATACAAATATTATTTACCCTTCCCTTATAGATATTGTTTATGCACACACAGAAACATTAAACCAAACATTGGTTCTTTAAGAGAAGAATTTTTTGTTAACCATCTTGAAATATGTAATTACATTAAAACAAGTGAAAAAGAAACCTCTGATTTCAGATACAAAAATAAAAAGTTTGAAATTGGCGGAATAAACAAAAAGAAAAAAGATGAAGATTATAGAGTGATTGAAGGAATTGAAACAAATGATAACAGAATTCCTTTATTCTTATTTGGATTAATATATTAAAAATTAGAAAATATTTCTACGGCTATTTCTTCCGCTTCTTGTTCATTTTTCACATTCTTTATAATTAATCTTCCTCTCCTGTAAAGGGCCAATTCAATTTCACCTTTTGTTACCACGACAACTAAATCTGAACTTGCTTTTATTTTATAGTTTAATTTCTCAAACATTTCTTTAACAAAATCCATCTTTAAACATATATCTTTTTTAGGGAAAGCATCAAAAACTCCTGCAGTGGCACATGGTGTAGTAAGACGAAAATCCATTAAATTAACCCCTTGTTATACTTATACACAAACAAAAACCTTTGCGCGAATGCTATAATTGAAAGAATTGCTCCTATGGTAGTTAAAATAGCTATGTAATCTATTAAAAACATCATAAAAATGAGAACTAACAAGAGAAATATAGTACGTTCGGCTCTTGCGAATATTATTTTCATTTTCCCCGCATCCTTATTCTTAACTACTTCTCTGTGTACTGAGTAGGCCACAAGGAAACTTGTCATGAAACTACCAAAAAAGAGTATGAGTAAAAGCATTAATTGGGTGTACACTTGTTGTGGCCAAACAGAAAATATAAGGGGAATTATAATTATGAATTCAACAATCCTATCCACTACACCGTCAAGGAATGCACCGAATTTAGTTTGTTTCTTTTGAGCGCGGGCTACAATACCATCCAACCCGTCCATTAGAAGTGACAATGAAATGAATAAGAGAGCAAGGGGGATTAAATTAATGTAAATGTAATATGCACCTATTAAAGCGAGAATTATTGAAAATAACGTTAAAACGTTAGGAGAGAATGGAAAATTAATGAATAGTGAACTTTTTTCCATGCTTTGAGTTATAGATTTTAAAGATTCTTTTAGGCCCATAT
>CAYOAB010000063.1:0-4289 GCA_964401875.1 Microcaldota archaeon | reverse complement strand
CCCATTACTTATTTTTTCTTCACAAATTCATTTTCTGCCACGGGCAGAAAATACCGGGGGTCTTAAAGGGGGCGGATGCGCCCCTTACTGGGTAGCCCCATTTCTTTTTTTTTATTTTTATAAAATTTTTTAAAAATTTCTCAATAAAACCATTATCTTTACATTGTCATTCTTTTTAGCAACGTCAAACGCATCTTTACCTTCTTTATTTTTTATGTTCTTATTGGCCTTATTTAAAAGTAAATAATTAACAATAAAATAATGATTATTTTGAACTGCTAAATTTAATGGAGTGTTCCCTTCTTTATCAATCCTATTAATTCTTTTCCTAAATTTTCTTTTACCTAAATCCTTACTTAAAATAGATGAAATTATTCTCAAATTTGATTGCATACAAGCATAATGCAATGCAGTTTTACCCTTATCATCTCTTAAATCTAATTTCGCATATTCTTTTATTAAAAAACTTACAATTTCAAAATTACCTTTTTCACATGCAATCATTAAACACGTTTTACCTTCCTCATTACGTGCATTAACTTTTGCACCATTCAAAATTGAATTTTTAATAGCACCCATATCTTGTTTAGAAACATTTTCAATTAACTTTTTATCTAAAGCATTACCAATAAATTCAGGACTGAAAAAGGTAGTAAAGGGTAACCTTTTGAAAAACTTTTCAGTTTTAGTCATTCTCTTACTAAAAAGAGTTTCCTCTTTACATTTAAACATATTCATACAATCACCTTAACTGTTGCTGAAATAACCTTACCATTTCTATATGTCCTTTCTTTCTTGCAACATCAATCGGAATTAATCTGTTATTATTTTCAATAAACTTATTTGCCCCTCTTTTTAGTAAGAAATCAACAATTTCCGTGTTTCCAGATTCAACGGCCAAATGTAATGCAGTATTACCATTTTGATCTTGTTTGTTTATCATAGAATTAACTCTCTCATCGTTAGCATTCAAAAGTAAACGTATTATACTCAAATTACCATTTTTAACTGAGCAATGTAATGCAGTATATCCTATAAAATTTGAACATGAAAAATCAGTTTTTTCATTTTTAACAAATTCAATAGCTAAATTAAACTTGTTCAATTCACACGCTAAAATTAAAGGGGTATTACCCATTCTATTAGATGCATTAACATTTGCACCGATAGATATTAATTCTAATATGTTACTTACTCCTTCTCTAGTATCTGAACCATACGATTCAATAGCATCAAACAATTTAGCATCTAACTTAGCACCTGAAAATAACCTTTGACATACTCTCTTAAAACCAGTAACTTCTCTTTTATCAAATTGTTTTTGTTTATTTTCTGACATGATTTTATTAAGGAATACTTATATTTAAACGTTTCTATAGTTCAATTTCTAATCCATCCTCGGCAACTAAACTATTTTCAAATATTTCTTTGGCTTCTTTAAGGTGGTCTTCACCTGTTTTGTACCTATTACTTATGTGTGTTAAAATTAATTGTTTTGAATTGGTAAACGTGGCCATCTTAGCTGCCTCTTTTGCTGTTGCATGCCTCTTTTCTTTAGCATCTTCTGAATGTTGTTCTGTGAAAGTTGCATCGTGTATTAATAAATCTGAACTTTTACCATACTTCAAAACGTTATCACAATAAATAGTATCTCCTGAATAAGTTATCTTTTTACCTTTACTTAATTCACTTACTTCGTCAATTAATATCTCCTTTTTTCCCACTTTTATTTTACCATTTTCACTTAGTTCAGAAAACATTACACCTTCAATTCCTAAACCATGACATTTATCTTCATTGAAATGTCTTTTTTCATTTTCTTCGAATACAAAACCATAGGAACCATTAATGTGTTCAACTTTAAACGCCCTAATATTAAACTCTTTTTCTTCATATACTATTTCTTCCCCATTAAATTCACTAACTTCAATAAAGGGGGGAACTTTACCTATAAAAAGAGAATTTATAACTTCTTCAGTGCCTTTTGGCCCCATAATTTTCAATTTACCATTGTAATCGTTCATGCTTAATGTATAAGCTAAACCAGGAAGGCCTAAGTAATGATCTGCGTGTAAATGTGATAATAAGATTAATTTTACTTTAGAATAACTTAACTTGTAAGTCATTAATTGTTTTTGTACGCCTTCACACGCATCAAAGAGGTAGACGTTACCTTCATATTTAATACCTACACAACTTACACTTCTTGTTGGTGAAGGTATTGAGGCCCCACTACCTAACATTACAACTTTTACCATTGGATAGATTAAAATAAGAAAATATAAAAAGACATTTATTTTTTGAATTGTTTTAAATATCTGTTTAAACCAACGTTCCAAATACAACTGAAAGGTATCTCGGCACCTTTTTCAATTAAATAATTTATAATTTCTTTTTGTACCTTCTCTTTCTGATTATAAATACATGCAACAATAACAGAATGAGTTAAATCTGCACCATGTTCAACTAACAATTTAATAGTTTCAAGGGAACCTTTCCTAATTGCTTTGTGAAGCGGAGAATTACGAAGTATATCTTTATGATTAATTGTTGAAGAAGCACCATTTTCAAGTAATAGTTTTACAATTTCAGGATTACCATTATCTGCAGCTATTGATAGTGAAGTACCACCTACCTTATTAACATAATTAACATTTGCACCATTTTCAATTAACAATTTTGAAATTTCATAATTACCTATACATGTGGCATTAAGTAAAGGGGTATAATAGGAACAAAATTCAACATAATTAACATTTGCACCTGCTTTAATCCATTTCTTTACTTCATCAGTTAATCCACTATTAACTGCTCCAAATAAACAATGGTTAATGTATTGATTTTTAAAATCAAAAAGACCATCAAATTCTTTTTTTCTATTCTCTACTGTTTTTTTATTATTGTTAAAACTTGGAGTGTAAAATTTATCTACCATGAAATAGATTATTTTGTTTTAAATTTATATACTTTGTGATAAAATAAAATAAAAATAAAAAAATTACCAATTTAACTTAGTTAATTTTTGAAGTACTTCTGAATTTATTTCTGCACCTTTCCTAAGCAAGAATTTAACAAAATCAACATCACCTTTTTCAATTACTCGCATAAGGAAACTTTTCCCAGTACTATCACATATATTTGCATAATCAAAACTTAAATGTTCAAATCTACCGATAAAAACATTTTGATTATGTACATCATTATCATAATATTTAACAAACGCTTCTTCAATCATTTCATCTTTAATATACTTGATAAGAATATTAGCTGCTTTTTGAATATCTGGATTTTTTAATTCATTTCTTCCAAAGAAATTATAATAATGATCAAACATACCTTTATCAATACCATAACTCCAAAATTTTAAATTTGACGTTTTAAACCTAAGTTCTCCAAGATTTCTTTCATCTTTTTTAGTTATTTTTTCAGGATTAAAACCTACATAAGGGAGAAAAACTAAAGGTTCAAATTGACCGAATTCTGAGTGTTCACCCATCTTATGTTTAACAGAATTAAATCTTTGATTTGATGTTATACTTGCCATGAATAAATTAGAAAATGAATAGAAATATAAACATTGTCATTTATGAATTATAAAATAAAAATAAAAAATTATTTTTTTAGATATTTCTCAATGTGTCGCGTTCTCATATGCTAAAGCATATGGCACCATTCCAAAACTTCGTTTTGGAAGGTTCCGCCGCGACGCCACGGGACGAGAGGGCACCTCTCGTGATGTTTGATTGTGAAACAATCGAACATGCAGTTCGCCTTAGCGAACAAGCATCTCCAATGACCCCATGACCGAATTTATATTTACTTTTTAAGGTATTTTTCAATGTAAGATTTCTTGATTCTCTTCAATTCACTTTCGGGAATTATATTGAATAAATCCCATGCAATGTTGAGAGTATTATCTATTGGCCTGTTTTCAGTGAAATCTTGTTTAACGAACTTTTTCTCGTATTCATCTGCGAATTTCAAATATTTCCTATCCCTTTCACTTAAGGCCTCTTCACCTACAACGGCACTAAGTGCCCTTAAATCTCTACCTTCCGCATAAGCAGCGTACAACTGATCAGAAACATTTTTGTGATCTTCCCTAGTTTTCTTATCACCAATACCATTGTTCATTAACCTTGAAAGTGATTGTAATACATTGAATGGTGGGTAAATACCTTTCCTGTGTAAACTCCTATCAAGTAACAATTGCCCTTCGGTAATATAACCTGTTAAATCTGGAATTGGATGTGTCTTATCATCAGAAGGCATACTAAGTATAGGTATTT
>CAYOAB010000062.1:0-4454 GCA_964401875.1 Microcaldota archaeon | reverse complement strand
TATTACGTGGTGTGCGTAGAGTGGGTAAAACAAGTTTAATGAATATTTTCTTTAACAAATATAATAAAAACTCATTATGGATTGATGGGCGTATGATTAAGAATCCCATACGTGAAATTCCCTTTTTATTAAACGAACGAGTTAAAACCAAACAAAATATAATTGGTCAAATTGAAGGTGTGGGTGTTTCTGCTTTTGGTATGGGTGTGAATATTAACGTTAAAAAATCAGATTTTTATTACATAGATAACTTTTCAAAAAATAAAGAACATTTTTATATTTTTATAGATGAGGCACAACGTTCAAATTCTAAAGAATTGGCCGATTTTATTTCTTATGTATATGACAAAGTTAAGAATATAACTTTCATTCTTTCAGGTAGTGAAATTGGATTATTAGAAGAAGTTGTTGGAACATATGATGCCACACATTCTCTTTATGGTCGTCAAATCCTTTATATCGATATGAATAGATTAGACAGAAGTGGTTCAGAAGATTTTCTTAAAAAAGGATTTGAACAATTAAATATGAAAATTGATTCAAAAGAATTAACTTCTGTTGTTAATGAACTTGATGGATTAATAGGTTGGCTTACTCTTTATGGATATAACAGATGTATTGTCAATAAAAAAAATCCTTTGATTGAAACTGTTAATGTTGCACATAGAATAGCAGAAGTAGAATTACAAAATTTCTTAAACACTAGAAAAAATAAGAAATTATATTCTTATTTGTTACGTTATATCGATGGTAAATCGTGGACAGAATTAGATGTTATTTTATCTTCAAAAATTGGAAAGGTAAATCCAAATTCACTTTCGAGTGCTTTATCTGTATTGGAAGATTATTCGTTTATTTATAAGAAGGATGGTTTGTATTATATTTCTGATCCTTTATATTTGAAGGCCTCTTCCTCTTTAATTATTTAGTTAAGTAAAATTTAATTCTTCTTAACTAGGGTTAAGCAAAACGCATTTTTGGTTAAGTAATTTCTTTCAGAGGGTGTTTCAGTTAGTACTATTATGAAACGTTTATAAATAATATTTACTTAATTTTAGGTATGGATAATCGTCTAATGTTAACTATAATTACATTACTTATTTTGTTAGGTTCCTTCGTCGGGGCCGCAACAATAGGTTATGTTTCACCACCTACTCCTGATAATTTAGCAACAGTTCCAACTAATGAAGTTACAATCAAGGCCAATTTAATAGATTTGTTAAATGTTAACATGATTAATTTCACGTTTAATTCAGTTACAACATCAATGTTGTTAAATTCCAATTTCGTTAACGGCCATTATTCATTTGGCCCAAGTGATGGATTAGTTTTGTATTTACCTTTTGAAAGTGGTTCCTTAACTAATTTAGGAAGTGCCGGTGGTACTGCAACAAATAATGGTGCAACACAAACAACAGGTAAATTAGGTGACGCCTACTCGTTTAATGGTGCGAGTAGTTATTTAGAAATTTCTGATAATTTATTACTAAAAGATGTTTTTGTTCAAAATAATAAATGGACAGTTACTTATTGGGGAAATTTTGGAGTGGGTAGTTATTCTCCCTCATTTAGTAGGTATACAATTGGTTTTTGTGGGGTACAGTTACAAGATTCTGGTGGTAGATTAAGAGCAACAGATGGGATAAATTCTTTAGATGAATATAATGGTTTTGGTCAAAATTTAGCTGATACAGGTTGGAGATATATTACTTTAACATATAATGGTTCTGTTTTTGATGTTTACATTGATGGTGTATATTCAAAATCTACTGATTGGATTTACGGTATAGCCGATTGTAGTACTTCTTTGTATTTAGGTAAAAACACTTGGAGTAATTATATGAATGGTTCTTTAGATGATTTTAGAATCTATAACAGAGCATTAACTGAATCAGAAATTCAACAATTATACAATTCACAATTACAAAAAGTAAGTTCAACAAATTTTGTTTTGGAAGTTAACAAAACCGATTTGGCCGTAGGTGAATATTCATATTCAGTTTCATTAAACGATGATGATGGAGTATCTACAAGTGGCCTAAAAACCTTTGAATATTTAGGCCCACAGAAAGTAAGTTTTGTTTCACCACCAACTCCTACAAATTTAGCAACTATCCCAACTAATGAAGTTACAATCAAGGCCAATTTAACTGAATTGTTAAATGTTAACATGATTAATTTCACATTCAATTCAATCACAACTTCAATGCTCATCACTTCAAGTTTCCCTAACGGCCATTATTCTTTCGGCCCCAGTGATGGGTTAATTTTGTATTTGCCTTTTGAAAGTGGTTCTAATTCAACAAATACTTCTGATCTTTCAAGTTCTAATAATTTTATTTATTTAAATGATGTTGTTTGGAATTCAACAGGTGATTATAACTTTAATGGAATAAACTCTTCAATTTTTTCAAATATTAATTTAGGAAATTTTTCAGGAACAGTTAAATTTAAATCAAACAGTTTAACTAAAAACACCTCTGAAAATATATTATATCTTTCAGATTTATTCTATTATGAAAGTTTTGAATCTGCTCCGTTACAATCTATTTTGGAATGTAATGTAACATATTTTTATGCAGATTATGGAATATATTCATCAAGTTGTGATCCTGATGGAATTGATACCATTGATATTACAAATGCTAAATCTAGTGCGGGGCAAAATAGTTTAAAAATTAGAACAGAACAAAATGTTTCACGTCAATGTCCTTGGTCTTCTGCACCGATTACATTCACTAATCCGATTACACTTTATTCAAATACCTATTATGATTTAGATGTTTATTTTGAAGGAGCTGATGCTGGTAGATTAACTATTAATTTTAATAATAGTGGGACTATTATTCAGTTAGTTTATGGTATAAATAATTTAGAAAGTTGGATGACAGACACTGCAACTACAAAATACTTTAATTTAGGTTTATCTCAAAACACTTGGGTTAATGTTAATAGAAATATTTACAATGATTTAGTTTCAAAAGGTATAACTGTTTCGGGTGATGCTACTATTACAAAACTTGATTTTGTAACTTATGGTTGTACTTTAGGGTTAGGTAATTCAAGAACTTTATATGTAGATGATATTTCTATCTATAGAGGAAGTCCTTCTGGTTATTTCTCAATAATTAAAAATGTAAATGATGATCTATATTTATTAACCAAAAGTAAAAGTATAAAAATTGATAAAACATATCTATTTTCAGGTTGGAATGAATTGGGATATTCATTTGGATCAAATATTGATTTTCATTTAAATGATTATAATCAAAGTATTGTAAATGATGTTACTTTTTCAAATTCTAAAGTTTATATTGGTTCTACTCCTGGGAGAAATTCAGTAATAAATGGAAGTATTGATGAAATTAGATTATATAACAAAACCACAGATTTAAGCGGAATTAAATCAATTTTCAATTCACAATTACAAAAAGTAAGTTCAACAAATTACGTTTTGGAAGTTAACAAAACCGATTTGGAAATTGGTGAATATTCATATTCAGTTTCATTAAATGATAGTGATGGTGTTTCAACAAGTTCAAGAACGTTTGAATATTTAGGCCCGCAAAAAGTAAGTTTTGTTTCGCCAACACCTAGTGATGGTGAAGGTATTGTAAACAATGAAGTTACAATCAAGGCCAATTTAACAGAATTGTTAAATGTAAATAGAATTAATTTCACGTTCAATTCAGTTACAACTTCAATGATCATCACTTCAAGTTTCCCTAACGGCCACTACTCATTCGGCCCAAGTGATGGTCTCATTCTTTATTTACCTTTTGAAAATGGTTCTTTAACTGATTTAAGCGGCCAAGGTAACGATGCTACTAATAATGGTGCAACACAAACAACAGGTAAATTGGGTGATGCATACTCATTTAATGGTGTTAATAATTATATTGGAGTTGCTAATTTAATAATTCCAAATAATGTCACTTACGTATTATTGATGAAACCTTTTTCATTAAATAATAATCGTTTTCTTTCTCAGTTAGGGGGAAATGATGTGGGTGATTTTAATATTAGAATTAATGATGCAGAAGGCCATATTAGATTGTTAAGACAAACAGGAGTAGATACTAATTATGAAATATGGGCTACTACTAATTTAAAAGTAAATTTAAATGATTGGAATTATATTGCAGTGAATTATGATGGGACTAATGTGATATTTTATATTAATGGTGAAACAGAATCTCCTTCAAAATCAATTGGTTCATATAATTATGGTTCACAAGGTACTTTTAAAATAGGTGAAGCTGATTCAACTTATTTCAATGGTACAATTGATGAAGTTCGTGTTTATAATCGTTCATTAAGTGCAACTGAAATTAAAGATTTGTACAATTCACAATTACAAAAAGTAAATTCATCAAATTACGTTTTGGAAGTTAATGAAAGTGATTTAACATTAGGGCAGTATAATTATTCAATTACATCGAATGATGATGATG
>CAYOAB010000061.1:0-4457 GCA_964401875.1 Microcaldota archaeon | reverse complement strand
TGTTGAAAGAAATGCTATTGGTTCTGGTATTGATTTATATACAAATAATTTAACCTCATATTATATTGAAATAACTAATAATGAAATGTGTGGTAATTATCTTTATGGTATATTAGTTGATTTTGCCGATGGTTTAATACCAACATCCGTCCTACTTGGTTTTTCTGAACCTTATCCTATAATTGAAAATAATACTTTTTGTGTATCTTTAGTTTCACCTAGGAATGATTATATTTTTGGTTCTCAAGTGGAAGTGTTATTACAAGAAATAATTCCAGGAACTGAATTTGAATTTGATTTCTCTAACATGTTAATGTATGATGATGTTATTTTTGCAGATGGTGAAGTTGTTTCTTTAGACGTTCCTCCAAATACTGCTTATGATGCAGGATTAACTGGAAATTGTACTCTTTATATAGATGATGAAATTAATCAAACTGTATTTTACTGGGATAATATAACTTATGATTTTGGTTCCACATACGTGTTTCCTGTATTATATTTAGATGAAAGTAATTCTCATACCTGGCAAGTTAAATGTGAAGATAATTGGGGTAACAATGGAATTTCACCTTTATATAAATTGTTAAGTAATGATTATGCAGAAATGGATAAAGATTCTTCATATAATGATACAAACAGAAATGAATCTGTTGAATTTGACTTTGAACCATTTGGTGTGAAAATTAATATGACAACTTTTTGTAACGATGGGGGAAATATGTATGCCACAAGGTTTACTTCAAACCCTTCTGGTAAAAGTTTAGGTGTTATAGAATTGGGAGAATATTTTTCTTTTACGCACGATTTTAATTGTTTTGAAGAAGCAATTGTGAAAATATATTATGAAGAAGAAAATCTTCCAGCAGGAGTTAATGAAGAAAATTTGAAAATATATTATTATAATATAGAAACAAACACGTGGGTTCCTTACAATCCTCCTAATGGGGGTGTAAACACAGAAGAAAATTATGTTTGGGCAAGAACAACACACTTTACTTTATTTGCAAGTGGAGGTGTAGTTGTTTCCGGTAGTTCCAGTAGTTCAAGTAGTTCTGAAAAAGATGAATTGAATTATGAATATGAAGTTACATGCCCAGATAATAAACTAACTGTTTATGTTAAATCTGAAAATCAATCATTAGAAGATGCTATGGTTATAGTATATAGGAATGGAGTGTATTATAATAGTGGTAGAACAAATAATGAAGGGTTAGTAACTTTACTTTAACAAGTAGTAATGGTGATTACAGAATTAAAGTAAGTAAATCAGGTTATGAATTACCAGATGGTTCTACATTTATGCACACATTATGTACAATTGTAATTCCTCCAGAATGTATGATTGATTCAGATTGTATTTCTACTAAATATTGTTTTGAAGGTAGTTGTGTTGATGTAACTGGTGTTTGTGGTTATGTTGAAAACCACAAATGGGTTTCTTATGATTGCTGTGATGATTTTAATTGTGCTTTAGGTTATAAATGTACAGATAATACATGTGTATTAATTCCTGTTGAAGAATCTGAAGAAGAAATTGTTGAAGAGGAACCTGAAGAGGAAATAATTGAAGAACAACCAGTTGAAGAGGAAATTATTGAAGAAGAAACAATAATAGAACCTGAAATTGAAAAACAAGAAGATTCAGGTTTAATAATGATATTATTAATTATTCTTGGTATTATTGTTGTAGGTGTAATTGCTAAAAAGTTCTTTTTTAACAAATAATTTTTATTCTTTTTCTTTTTAATATTCATTATGAAGTTTATATTCTTATTATTTATAGGATTATTTTTGTTTGGTTGTATTACATCTGAAGAAATTGCTTTAACAAATAATGAAAATGAGACAAATGTAGATGAATTAACTTCATCAAAGATAAGTCAAAGTGATGTGCCAGATAATTTATTAAGTGTTTCAGAAAATAAAAATGAGGTAGATGAAATGAAAAATAAAATTATAGTTATTGAAACTAACAAAGGAAACATTGAAGTTGAACTTAACTTTGAAAAGGCCCCCATAACAAGTGAAAATTTCTTGAGTTATGTTGAATCTGGACATTTTGAAGGAACCATATTCCATAGGGTTATACCTAACTTTATGGTGCAAGGAGGTGGCTTTTTACCTAACGGAACACAAAAAAGTACTTTGAAACCTATTAAATTGGAATCACAGAATGGATTGAAGAATTTAAGAGGAACAATAGCAATGGCGAGAACAACTGTTCCTGATAGTGCCACATCACAATTCTTCATTAACACAAAGGACAATGACTTTTTAGATTATGCACCAGGTAACCCTGGTTATGCTGTATTCGGTAAAGTGGTTAAGGGAATGGAAGTTGTTGATGCCATTGAAAAAGTTAAAACCTCATCAAGGGGCCCATATGATGATTGGCCAGTGGAAGATGTTTTAATTGTAAAAGTTTACGTTAAGAATTAGTTTACTTTTTTTACCTTTTCACATTTGGAAATATAGTATGCTATGCTTATCTATTTTTAAAAAAAGAAAATTAGTTAATTGTAGGTTTAAAAATAGTATTTTCAAGTAATTGCATCTTCTTAATACCACCATTAAACACTTTCATATCTTTAACTTCATTCTTATCTACTGTTAAGTAATAAACCTTATCATTATCAGTCATTAAAACTTTACCACTTAACTTTGGACCATCAAACTTTAATTGTGAAGTATTAATGTAAACATCTTCAGGTAGTTCTTTAATTTTATTCTTTGAAAGTGTTTGTTCAATTCTCTTTATTGATTCAACAGCTTCCTTGTAAATTTTACTCTCAGGATCCAATTCTGGTAGTAACTCTTCCAAGTTTTCCTTGATTTCTATCAATCTTTTCAATATTATCATTCTCATCATATTTTACACCTTCTCATAAATTCCTTCTAATTTTTTTGATTCATTAGTTATTTTTTCTGCATAGTAAACTACATAAGGCATTTTATCTCTAGAAACACCTCTATAATCCTTACCTAATACTTTCCCAAAAGTAGTGTTAAGTATTTTCTCAACTGAACATAATTCTTTAGTCATTTTAACACTTTCTTCTTTTGTAAATTTATTTTCTTTATACAACATTGTATTATTTCCCTTTTCACTCAATCTCTCACCACTATAAAAATATCTCATGTGATATTAATAAATGTTTTGTCTCTTAATTTCTCGTCATACTTAATTATAAAAAAGGTGTTCTTATGGATATAAAGGAAATTGAATCAAACGTCCAGACCTTCTGGACTGAAAATGATATTTACAAAAAAGTTAAGGAGAGAGGAAAGGGTGAAAAAAAATTTTACTTTTGCGATGGCCCACCATATGCAACAGGTGAAATCCACCCCGGTACTGCATGGAACAAAACAATGAAAGACGCTTACATTAGATTTTACAGAATGAAAGGTTTTGATGTAAGGGACCAAGCTGGTTTTGATACACACGGTTTACCAATTGAAGTTAAAGTTGAAAAAAAGTTAGATTTGAAAAATAAAAGTGAAATTGAAACTAAAATTGGAGTTAAAAATTTCGTTAAGGAATGTAAAGAATTCGCAACTAAATATATAGGTGTAATGTCCAACCAGTTCAAAAGTGTAGGTGTATGGCAAGATTTTGATAATCCTTATTTAACTTTTAAAAATTCATTCATAGACAAGTCATGGAGCACAATTAAAAAAGCATATGAAAAAGGATTACTTAAAGAGGAATTATATGTAGTTCCTTTCTGTCCAAGATGTGAAACAACTTCAGCTAATTATGAATTGGAATATTATGATAAAACAGATCCAAGTATAATTGTTAAATTTAAAGTTAAAGATGCAGAAAATAAATTCCTTTTAATTTGGACAACAACTCCATGGACTTTATTGGGTAATGTTGCTGTAATGGCACATCCAAAGGAAGATTACGTTGAAGTTCAAGTAGGTAACGAGGTATGGATTTTCGCAAAGGAAAGAATGGAATATGTTCAAAGTAAAGTTGACCATGACATGATTGTTTTAACTTATTACCAAGGACATCAATTGAAAGATTTAGAATATTTACACCCCATGGAAGGTATAATTGAAATGCAACAAATAATTAAAAATAAAGTTGTAATGAGTGACAGGTTTGTTACTATGGATGATGGTACTGGGTTGGTACATTGTGCACCCGGACATGGTCCAGAAGATTTCCAAGTAGGTAGAGAAAACAATTTAGATTTAATATGTCCCGTGAATGAAAAAGGTAGGTACACGGAACAAGCAGGCAAGTATAAAGGGTTATACGTGTTTGACGCTAACAAAACCATAATAAGAGATTTAGAGGAACACAATTTACTTGTTAATGAAACTCCATTAAAGCACAGGTATGCTCACTGCTGGAGATGTAAAACTCCTTTAATTCACTTAGCAACTAAACAATGGTTCATTAAAGTAAGTCAATTGAAAGAGTTTTACATCTCCAGCAGTGA
>CAYOAB010000060.1:0-4485 GCA_964401875.1 Microcaldota archaeon | reverse complement strand
GAAACCATGGATTTAGGTGATGGTAACAAAGTTAAATTAAGTGATGTAATGGCAACTTTGGGTGGCTCACCAATAGCAATACTTTCGATTCAAGATAGTGAAGGTAACCTTTTAGCAACTAAAACTATGGGTAAAGGAGTTACTGAAATTAGTGTTGGAGATAAAACTTATGCATTTAAAGCATATGAAGTTAAAATGGATTACAATTTAGAAAATGTGTATGTTGAATTGGGAGTTGTTAGTGAAATCATTCAGTACCATGAAGGTAAATACGTAAACCAACAAAACGTTGAAATTGAATTTTCAATTCAAAAGGCCAACTTTGGTATAAGAGGATTTACATTTGATTTGAAATACCCATTTGAGAATTAATTTTTCTTTTTAAATTTTATTTACTATTTTTATATTAGGTATTAATAATAGAGAATAGAAACCTTTAAATATAAGAAAAAACAATAATATTACATGAAAACCCTTGAATTAAAAAAAGAAACAAAAATACAAAAATTAAAAAAATCCTTATTCATAGGATGTACTATTTTAACTGCTTCTATAATTACAAGTTGTGATGGAAATTATCCTGAAGAAAAACATAAAGATAAAATTGAGATTAGTGATGAAATTCAAAATGATAATGATAAAGAAACAAATGATAATGAAGTGGGAGACCATGAAATAAATGATGATAAATACAAACTAAACTCGTTGTGCCCTAAAGATTTAGAAGATAGGTTTGATTTAAATAACGTAAGTGGAAAGTTTGATAAAAAGAGTAAAGCAACAATAGATGATGAAATTCAAATTAAAAATTCACCTTTTGTTAATGAAACAACATTAAATGGAGAATATGCAAGATTATTGACTTATTGTATTGATGATGTATGTAGTGAACATGGTATTACAATACAAGAAAATAAACAATATTCATATGAAATTAATGGGGAAATTATAACATTTGAAGGTTGTTACGTTAGAGAAAATGAGGATATGGTTTTCGCAGTAAATAAAGAAAAAACAATTACAAATTTTTACATTCCTTGTAGTTTAGAATATGGTGATGAAGAAAAAGAAAATTATGAATTATGGGACAATTCACAAGAAATCACAATAACTTATGGTAAGATTACCGGAGATAAATGTGAAGATAATAATCAAGAAATAATATTAAAATATGAAACTTCATTTGAAAAACCAATTGAATGGAAAAATGAATATACTGATGGAGTAGATAGAAAAAATGTTTTTGTTGATAGAGAAGAATATTTTGTATCTCAAGTAAATAATGATGAAATGAAATTGTATAAAGAAATAATTTACAATGAAAATATGAAAGTAAATGAAGTTATTGAAATTGAAGGAAATGAAATTCAATTAATTGATTTAGGAGAAAAGGTTACATTATTAGTTAACGGAGAAGAAAGAACAATCAGTGAAAAAAGAGGAAGGACTTTGAAATTAAATGATGAGAATTATGAAGTGAGAATATATTCAATTAATGAAAATGAAAAAACCGTTGAAATTGGAATTTCAAAAGATGAAGATAACATTTCAATTAGAGGATTAGGATATGTTGGAGATCTGAAGATAACCTATGACAAGAATTGGAAAATAACAAAGGGATATACAGGAACAATAAACGAAGAAGGTGTTTTAGGTTATACAATTGAATATAGTTATAGTTATCAAGGAGAATATGTTAAAGATAAAAAATAATTTTCTTTTTAAATTTTATTTACTATTTTTATTTATATGAAAATTAAATGTTACGGCCCAGAGGTCTTGAACAAAAATAATTTGGAATATTTATTAAAAAATAATCTTGTTAAAAATAAAAACCAAAAATTATTTGGAGACATTTCAATAAAAATTATATTAATTATGATAATGACAGCAATAATAACGGGAGGATTATCTTTTGTTAATAATAATACAAGTATTAAAATATCAGAATCAATACTAAATCTTTCTTTTTCTGTAATGATAACGATGATGTACATAACTCTTTTAGCTATATTAGTTGAAAGAATAGTGTATTTTAGTAAGAAAAATCATGAAACAAAAGAATATGATAATTTAGAATTCCCAACACTCGCAACAGAAATTATTTATTTAGAAAATGAAGGTGAACAAGATGATTTCTTTTGTAAAAATAAAAATGGATGGGTAAATAAAATTAGGTATTTTAATTTTATATTGGAAGATTTATTGAACGGATGTAATAATAAAATATATATTATGATAAGAGAAAAATATTATTTGTCCGGAAAATTATTAACCTACAAAACATATGATAATGACGTTTTCGTATTGTGGGAACTTATTGTAGAACTACCTTCAAAATATGGTAAAAGAAAGAGTAATTTATTTGCAATAATTGAAAAAAATGATTTGGAAAAATTTAAACTAATTGAGAAAGATAATTAGAATTTCATTCCGCCCTTCAGTCGCGTTCCGCCGCGACGCCACGGGACGAGAGGTGCCCTCTCGTGCTCTCCAATGACCCCATGAGCGAGTTTAAAATTTCATACCACTCTTCATCATGCGCTCGATTTTCTTGCGCATGCCTCTATCGTGTTTAAAACCAGACATCATTTTGTTTATCATGTCAAATTGACGCATTAATTCTTTAACATTAGTTAAATCGTTACCTGAACCTTTAGCTATACGTACGGCCCGTGATGATTGTTTCTTTATAATTTCAGGGTTGTCACGCTCTTCCAGTGTCATGGAACTTATAATGGTTTCAAACTTCTTCATGTTCTCTTCACCCTGAGAAACAATATCTTTAGGTAAATCGGGGGCACCCATCATAGCGAAAACATCTTTCAACGGCCCCATCTTTTTAGCTGCTTTAATCTGCTCGAGGAACGTACTCATTGTAAGTTTATCTTCCATTAACTTGTTTTTATCTATTTTCATTTCCTCTTCCAAAACTTTAACTTTATCAATTAAAGCTTCCAAATCAGGGAAACCGAGGAGCCGTGAAACGTACTTCTTACTATCGTACGGTTTAAAATCATCAATGTTTTCACCTGTACCTATAAACATTACTTTAGCTTCCGCTGCGTGAGTTGCACTTAACGCACCACCTGCTTTAGCACTACCGTCCGCTTTAGTTACAATTAAACCAGTTAAATCAACAGCTTCATTAAAGAGAGTTGCCTGTTTACCTGCAACTTGCCCAATGTCCGCACTTAAAACTAATATTTTCTCATCGGGTTTCAAAATAGAATTTATTTGTTTAATCTCATCAATTAAAGTTTCATCAAACGCACTACGCCCGGAAGAATCTACAATTATAACATCATTCTCTTTAAGTTTTTCAATACCTTCACGAACAATCTTAACAGAATCCTTCTCTCCTTTAACCCCGTAAAAATTAACCTTTGCACGATCACTTAAAGTTTCAAGTTGTTCGTAAGCGGCGGGCCTGTCCGTGTCCGCACAAATTAAACCTACTTTTAATCCTCTGCTCTTATAAAATTTAGCAAGCTTCCCTGCTGTTGTGGTTTTACCACTTCCGTATAAACCCAATAATAATACCTTTTTTGGTTTAATTGTAGGTTCGTATGACTCACCGAGAAGTTCAACCAATTTATCATAAACAATCTTAACTACCTGTTCACGTATGGAAAGGTCTTTAGATTTCTGTAACTCAATAGCTTCCTTTTCAATCTCTTTAGTTATTTTAAGAACAAGTTTAACGTCAACATCGGAAACAATTAATGTTCTTTGTAATTCTTTTACCAATTCTTTAATTGCATTCTCATCAACGTAAGTTTTACCAGTAAAAGCAGAAACAGCTTGCCTAATTCTTCTTCCTAAGTCCAACTCTACCAAAAATAAACACCTTACAATTACATTACTTTAAGAGATTCCGGTTTCATATCTTTCATGAACCCAAACTTATCTTCAACTTCTTTAATTTCTTTTAGTAAACCTTTTGCGATTTTCTCAAGTTTAATTGAATCCTCTTCAGTATCATTCCTTTCCATAATTTTATTACAAACATTACAATGATATAAATTCTCAAAAGCTTTATCGTAATCGTAAGATATATTACAATTTTTACAATAGTATAATGTATAAGCTTCAAGGTTAGAAAGACGAACCATAATGTCATCATAATCCTGTTTCATCTTCCTTAAATATTCATCATAAAGTTTATCCGGTCTTAAAAACCATGCATAATAGTACCATCCACTATCTTTATCCTTGGAACGGTTATAATCAATTACACTGGCATAATGTATCTTGTTTAAATGTGTTCTTATGTCTGCACCACGTGACAAACCTACCTTTTTAGCAAGTATTTCATCGTCTATGGGTTCCAGTAAATTCTCCACTAAAGATGGTGCAATCTCACCACCAATAGAAATCAAAAAAAGCTTAACACCTTTACGAGATAAGAAACTCTTCACACTATCCATACCAACACTACTTTTATTAAGTGAGATTTTAATATAAATGTTTCTCAGTTAATAC
>CAYOAB010000059.1:0-4551 GCA_964401875.1 Microcaldota archaeon | reverse complement strand
GGGACTCTTCTTTGATTCCGAAGGAATCTAAGATCCCTTTCGGCTTCGCCGAAAAAAGACCCCCTTCCGCAGAGTAAGAGTCCGCCGCTCTACCAAGCTGAGCTATGAGCCCTCATAACGAATATTTTTGAAATAATAAATAATATAAATATACTTGTTAATTTAGAATGAAACCATTAGATATTTTTTCTATTTTTGTAGGTTCATATTCATCTTTATTCCTTGAGAATAAGTACAATTCACCATTGGCCCCTTCCCTAAGATTTTCATCGTGGGTAATGACAACTACCTGTTTAATTATTTTAGGTAATTTTTCTCTTAATATTTCACATAATGCTTTTACACTATTACTATCCAAGTTATGTGTAGGTTCGTCTAAAATTAACATGCTTAAATGAGGTGCGAGTACTACAGAGAATGCCACCTTTAAAGCTAAAATCATTGATGCCCTTTCACCACCACTTACACTTCCTTCAATTGCCACCCATTCACTCCCATGTAATGCACTCAAAACATAATCACTTTCGGTAATTTCAACTTTAACTTTTTCATAATCTCCATAGGGGTAAAGAACTTTCCACACTTTTTCTAACACATTATTAATTGATGTAATCAATCCGTTCCTTAAACTAATCTGCGTTTCAATTAATGAGTTCTGATACACTTTAAGTGATTCTAACCCTTCATTTAATTTTCTAATTTCATTTTCATTTTTTTCTATAATTTCAATATCTTCATTAATAAGTTTCAAAGTTTTTTCCAAGTTAATTAAATTAATTTCACTCATCCTTTTTTCAGTTTCAAGTCCGTTAAGTTTAATTTTTATTTCATTATTTTCCTTATTAATTTTATTTAATTCAATTTCATTGAAATTAATTTCATTAAGTGTTTTCTCAAGTTCATTTATTTTTATTTTCTTTTCAAAAATTATTTTTTGCATTTCTAAATCCTTCTTAACATTTTCAATTTCATTTTTCATTATATATAATTTCTGTTCTCTTTCTTCTAACTCTTTTTTCAATTCATTAATTTCCTTTCCAATAACATTTTTTCTCTCGTTTAATTTCATATTTATATTATTCATTTCTTCTTTATTTTTTACAATTTTATTCAATTCATTTAACTTAATTTCCAATTCCTTTTTCCTTATTGCTTTATCAATTTTAATTTCTAATTCCTTTTTATTTTTATTGAGATTTTCTTTATTGGTTTTCAATTCATTTAAAATAATTTCTATTTCTTTTATTTTTTCTTCAGTAATTTTAGAATTATTAATTTTTTCAATAATTTCTTCCTTTTCCCTTTGATATTTTTCTCTTTTAATTAATCCTTCTTCACCATTTTTAATTTCAACTTTTAATTTTTCAATTTTTTCATTTGCATCAACAAGTTCTTTTTCAGAATTCACAATTATTTCTTCTTTATCTAAAATCATTTTATTTTTTTTCTCTTCTGATAATTCGTTTTCACAAACAGGACATTTTGCACCAAGATCTTCATTCTTTAACATATTTATGCTTTCTTGATTTGACTTAATTATACCTTTAATTGTAGCTAACCATTCAATTGCATTCTCAAGTTCACTTTTCTTTTCTTCAATTTCTCTTTTTATTATTCCTTTAAGTGTATTCATTTCTTTATTTATTTCTTCAACTCTCTTTTTTCCTTCCGAAATCTTTAATATTTCTTCTTTACTTTTTGTAACTAAACTTTCCGTTTCCCAAACTTCCTTGTCAATTATTTTTATTTTTTCATTATTCTCATCTATCTCTTTTTTAATTTTTTCATAGTCATCTACTACTTCATTAATTTCACTTATTTCCTTTGATATTTTTTCTTTATTCTCTTCTGCTAAATTTATATTTCTTAATTCAATTTCATTTTTTCCTAAATTTGATGATATTAAATTCAATTCGATTTCGATAGAGTTTAATTTATTTTTTCTTTCTTCTCTTTCTTCACTTTTCTCTCTGATTATATTTTCAAATCTATCAAATTCTTCTTTCTTAAATTTTTTCAACATTTTTTCATTCTCTTCAACAAAACCTCTTTCTTTAATTAATTCTTCTTTAGTTTTGTTATATTTTTCTCTATTTAAATTTCCTTCCTTTATTATATTTTCATTTTTTTCATTTTGAACATTTAATTCACTTATCTCATTATGATTTTTTTGAATTAGAAATTTATTTTTTTCAATTTCCTTAACACATTCTTCCCTTTCAGATTTCTTTTTTTCCTTATTTAAATTTTCAATGTCTCTCATTTTTTCATTTAAATTTCTATTCATTATGTTAGCCAATTTAATTGTTTTAGTTCTTGCAAGTTCAAATTTATCTATTCCCATTAATTCATCAACATTCCTTTTTCTTTCAAGGGGGTTCATGTTAAGAAAACTATCAAGTGAATTTTGTTCGGTGTAAATTGCTCTTATGAAAGTGTTATAATCAACCTGTATAATCTTCTCAATTAAATTAGTCACAGCTTCAGGTTTAGTTTCAAGCATTCTTTCCTCTTCTCTTAATTCAGCATTACCTTTACCCTTCTCAATTTTTCTTTTAACAGTATAATTCTTATTATTTTTTTCAAATATGATTGTAACTTCTGTGATTTCATCTGGTGCAAATCTTGAACATATTTGTGAAAGTTTAACTTTCTTTCTTTGTAATGCTGGGAAATTACCATATAATCCATAACATAATGCTTCAAGAACAGAAGTTTTACCTGCACCCATTATACCTACTAATATATTAGTCCCATTAGAGAATTCAATTTCTGTTTTTTTATGTGATCTCCAATTAGATATAATGATGTTCTTAATCATGAAATAATTTAGTATGTAAATATTAAATAATAAGTGTAAAAATTGAAATTAATCCAAACATAATTTGTATGGCAAAAAGGTATAAAACAAGTTGAATTTCCGTTGGTTTAAACTTTTTCATAATTAAGTGAGTTAATGAATATATTTTCCCAGTATAATATAATTTTCCTTCTTTACACGTTCCGAAATTTTCTGCCTTAAACTTTGAAAGTGCTTTAAGTAAAAATTCAATTATCTGTGGTGTTAAAAGAATAGCTCCATAGAATTCTATTCCTCCTATAATCACAACAACAGCTATAATGCTACCAATTAAATAGGTAACAATATTTCCAGGAAATACTTTTGCTGGGTACCAATTAAAAATCAAAAAAGATATCAAAGCACCTATTAAACCAACGAGTATATAAATTGCAATAACTCTTGACGAATTTAACCCGCTTAAGTATAATAATATTACAAGAAATATTGAAATTATAATTCCCGTTCCTGTTTCAAGTCCGTTAAATCCTGCAAGTAAATTAATTAAATTCGAACACGCTACAATCCCTATGGGTATAAGAATTATTGCATAAAGGTTAAGTGTTATTGTTCCAATGTAAGGTAAAAGTAATGTTCCCAAGTTTAAGTTTATAATTCCCAAGAATGGAATTTCAATTGAATTTATATGTGTCATAATAAGCATTAAAGGGATTGCTGCAAATAGGGGGAGAATAACTCTATAAATGTCTGGTATATCTAAAACATCATCAACAAAACCTAAGAAAGCTATAAGTGATGTTGTTAATGCTGCAGCGATTAATATCTTTTCATCAAATATGTTCATATCTGTTAATTGTAATGGTAAAAGTATTGCTATAATGAAACCTAAAAATACTGTTGCTCCACCGAATTTTGCAACGAGGATTTCCTTTTCTTTATTCATGTCCCTTGAAATAAATTTTTTCTCTCTCAACTTTCTTATAATGAATGGTATGGCAAAATATGTTAATATTAATGAAGTTAAGAATACTATAATTGTGGCTGTTAGAAAAGGTATGTTCATAATTATATTTTTTGAATAATGTATATAAATATACCTCTATTTAATTTTAGGGGTTGAGTTAAATGGAAGTATTAAGAACAAGAAAAATCAAGGTATACAAGATAATAAAAAAAACAGATTATTTAAAAAATTCAAGGGAGAGAGAACTTTTAAAAATTAAAAGTAAAGATGAAGGGGTTTTAAGTTTAATTGCAGATTCAAGGTTATATCCTAAGGATTATGAAAATTCACATAAAATCAAATATTATTTCACTCCCATGACGCACCAAGATTTCTTTGAAAATTTCAAATATAAAATGAATAAATTAGAAGGATTTGAATTTAATTATGCAAGAAAATTTATTTTCAATTCAATTAAGAATCATGAAAATTCATATTTATTTTTATCTTGTTTATTGAGAGAAAATAATACTTATTCAAATTATATGCTTGAATATTTACACAATAATCTTTTTTATGATAAAAATGTAAAAATGGAGGTTTCTGACAAAACAATTAATGTTATAGATTACGTTTTAAGTGAAAAACCAAAAGATTTATTGTCTGATAGTCTATTTTCTTTAATAGTTAATAAGAGGAATCAAATTTATTTAAGCAATCAATTTAGATATTATGAATAAAAAATAAGTACGGGCCTGACGAGATGTCGCGTTCCGCCGCGACGCCACGGTATGGGGGATGCTCCCCC
>CAYOAB010000058.1:0-4926 GCA_964401875.1 Microcaldota archaeon | reverse complement strand
CATCCCAAAACGTGGCAAGGATGGGCCTATATTGTAGGATTAGTTTTAATTATGATAATAATACAATCACTTCCATTCTGGACAAATGAAATGAGATTATACATAACATTAGGTTTTGTCGGATTTATACTTATTGATATCCTTCCATTAATGTTTTCAGTTAAAAGAGATGAAAGAGAACATAAAATTGAAGCCGTTTCAGAAAGAAATGCTGCTTGGTTCATGGTAGGTATATTAACTATTGGTTTAGTATATGACTTAATAATTGGTGCGTTAAATCAACAAATTAATGTTAATTGGTTTATTGTAATTGCATTATTTGGTGGATCTATTATCAAGACCATAACTAATATAGTATTAGAAAGAGAAGGTGAATAAATGAAAAATAGAATTAAAGAGTTAAGGGCCCGTTACGATTTAACTCAGGAACAATTGGCCGATAAAGTGGGCGTAACAAGAATGACAATTGTTTTTCTTGAGAAGGGGAAATATAACCCTTCAATTAAATTGGCCTATAAGATAGCTGTGGCACTTAAAACTACAATTGATGATCTTTTCATTTTTGAAAAAGAAGATCTACTTTAACTATAGCCAGCGAGCACATGGGATGCTTGTTCGCCAAGGCGAACGGCATGTTAAGTTGCTTCGCAACTGAACATCACGAGGGTGAAACCCTCGTACCAGGGGTTGAGGGGGCGGAGCCCCTCAAATGCGGTTACCGGGATTTTCGGAGATTCAACCTCATTCGACCTTCGGTCGAACTTTTGGGTTGAGCCTTTTCACGGAGGCTCGCAAGCCACGAGAAAAGGTCAGTCGAACCCGGGTCTCAAGCTTTTTTCGTTTTTTATTTCATCTTTTGGGATGAAACCCTTTTTCGCCAAGACCTATGTCGAGATAATTTGGACTTGTCGGAAAAGGGTTCTTGGGAAGCTCGTATCCTGACCACTAGACAATAACCGCCTAAACTAAATTAAAAAAGTAAATAATAAAAAATAATTATTCCTTATTATTTTCATAGTATATATTTGTAGTAAATTCTTTAGGATACTGTTGACAACAAATTTCTTCTAAATGATTTCTTAACTCACGTAAAGAATTGCAAGCAATATCATAACTAGATTTTTTAGCTTTTGTTTTCCCCACTTTATTTGAATATTCTACATATTCCTTAACTAAAATTTCATTAAGAATTTTCAATTCTCTTCCATATTTCTTATGCATTTCAAGTTCCATTAAATCACAAAAAACATTAAAAAGATAAAATTTAAAAATAGTGTATATATCCTTTCTTGATTTGTTTAACTTACTTATTCTCATAAACAACGAAGAATATTCAATTGAAATAAAAAAAGTACCAATAAAAAAATAATAAACACTGGAAAACTACTTCTATAATTCATTAATATCAAATAAACTCTAATTTTAATGAGAGTGGAAAAATGTTTATAAATATTAATGGCCATATTATATTCAATATATTCCCATGTGATTCTCACGAGTCGCATGATGACTTTTTTAATAAAATAGGGTTCTTCGGAACAAATATATACCCATGTGATCCCACGGGGTCGCATGATGCATTTTTTTAAAAAGTGATTATAAATGACTATGCAGGAAACGTTAGTTTTCATAGATAGTGGTTATTTAGTCAAGATAGCTAAAGAATTTAATGTAGTTGGTAAATATGACATAAATCAATTGGGAATAACTTTTGCTAAGGAAAATAATTTATGGTGTAAAAATGTATATTACTATTTAGCACCACCATACCTTTCTAATCCTCCTAAAGAAATTGAAAAAATAAGAAAAAACAAATATGATAAATTCATATCCAAATTGAAAAAAATCCCTTCATTAATTATAAGAGAGGGAAGGTGTCAAAAAACTAATGAAGGGTATAAACAAAAAGGAGTGGACACATTACTAACAATGGATTTGAGCAGTATAAATCCTAATGAAATAAATATTATAATTATAATAACTTCAGATACTGATTTTGTACCCATACTAAAAAAACTAAAAGAAAATAAAATAAAAATAATACTTTACAACTACACAGATCGTGTACGTAATTCACAATTTTCATTATCAAACCATTTAATTGAAACATGTAATTTAACAAAACAAATAAAAAAAGAACATTTTGAAAAATCAAAATTGAAAAATTAAATTTTCTTGATTTTCTCCCAAGTAAATCCTTCTTTACCGAAATGACCATAACATGCAGTTCCCTTGTATATTGGCCTTCTCAAGTCAAGTTCCTTAATTATATTGTATGGACTGAAATCAAAATTCTTGTTTACAATATCATAAATTTCATTCATTGGAATTTTATTTGTACCGAAACAATTAATGTCAATAGAAATGGGTTTAACGCTTCCTATTCCATAAGAAACTTGTATTTCACATTTTCGAGCTAAATTGTTTCCTACTAAACTTTTAGCAACATACCTTGAATAGTATGCTGCTGAACGGTCAACCTTAGTTGGGTCTTTTGAAGAGAAACAACCGCCACCAATCCTTCCGTGGCCACCGTAAGTATCAACAACAATTTTCCTACCAGTTGTTCCACTATCACCAAAAGAACCACCAGTAACAAAACTTCCTGAAGGGTTAATTATGATTTTAGTGTTTTCTAATTTTTCTTTTGGGATTATATCTAGAATAATATTTTCATAAACAGTATCATAAATTTCTTTATTAGTCATTCCTTCTCTGTGTTGTGTTGAAATTAAAATCGTATCAATATTAATTACATTATCATCGTCATCATATTCAATTGTAACTTGTGTTTTACCATCAGGTTTAATACCACTTTCCGGTTTTTCATTCCTGAACTTCTCTAACCTTTCAGCTAACTTGTGCGCTAAGGAAATTGAAAGGGGCATAAGTTCTGGAGTTTCATTTGTTGCATAACCAAACATTATACCTTGATCCCCGGCACCTAATTCATTTTCATTTTTGTAAACAGCATTATTAATTTCACTAGATTGTTGTGATACTTTTGTTAGAACATTATACTTCTCATTGTACCCAATTTCTTTAATCGTTTTAAGTGCAACTTGTTCATAATTTATTTCTCCCTTTAAACTAGCTTCACCATAAATTAAAATTAAATCATCTTTAATTGTACATTCAACGGCCATTCTTGCTAAAGGGTCTTGCCTTAAAGCTTCATCCAAAATACTATCTGCAATTAAGTCACATATTTTATCAGGATGTCCACTTGTTACGGATTCAGAAGTAAACAATTTCTTTTTCATAGTACCACCCAATTTTTTTATTATAAAAAATAAAATTAAGCTTTCTTTATTTTAACGTAAAGCTTATCCCCTTCAATTTCCCATTCGGTTAAACCTTCGGTTTTTTCAACTTTAATTAACTCAATGGCCCTAACGGTTTTATATATTTCTGAATTGTATTTCTCAAAGGCCTTACTTAAATCCTTCTCTGTTTGATATTGAACTTCAATTGAATCTGATTCTACAAGGCCTTCAGTTTTTCTCATGGATTGTATTCTTCTTACAATTTCATTCTTTAAACCTTCCAAATATAAATTCTCATCAAGTTCTGAGTTTATGAAAATTGTAACTTTATCATCCACTGGAGTTTTAATGAACTTACCATATTCCAAATCCTTTTCTTCAGAAATAATTTTAGTTTCCTTAACATTTGAGAGTGAACTTATAATTCCACTTAATCTCATTACACCTTTCTCAACTATAGGATCTTGTGTTAAAATAGTTACACTTCCCATTGGCCAACGTGCTTTAATTTTAGCTTCATTACGCGCTAAACCAATTGCACTTGTAATCTTATCTACATATTCCATTTGTGGAACTATTTCTACGTTATAATCTAACTTTTCACCTTGTGGATATTCTACCATGTGAATTGATTCAATTTTCTCATGTTGTTTAAAGAATTGTTGGTAAACAAATTCACTCATGTGTGGTGAAATTGGTGCCATTAATTTTATTGTTGTGTAAAAACATTTGTATAAAACATAATGTACTGCATCAACATTTTCTTCATTGTTAATTCTTTTTTTGGCAAGTTTCATGTAAAACCTACTGAAATCTTCAATCATAAATTTCTTTATTGCTCTAACTCCTCTATACATTTCAAGAGTATTAAATCCATCGTTACATTCATTAACAGTTTCATTCAATCTCAATAATAACCATTCATCTTCTGCATTTAAATCTTTAACTTCCGTGTGCGGAACATAAAACCTTTGCATGTAAGTCATCATGTTTTGAACAATAATTAAAAATCTCTTAATATCATTCAACTCGTTCCAGTTAAACTTTAAATCTTCCCAAGGAATGTTTTGCATGCTCCAAAATCTGAAAGCATCTACACTTGTCTTATCAATTATTTCATCTAAAGGAACGAAGTTACCTACACTCTTACTCATTTTTTCTCCCTTTTCATCAGTGAAGTAACCGTGCATCATAACTGATTTGTATGGTGATTCATTCTTGTTAACTACACCTGAACCTAAAAGGGAGTAGAACCATCCACGGATTTGATCTTTACCTTCAAGAATTAAATCGGCGGGCATGTACTCCTCATCTTCTAAAGAGGCCCAAATAACGTTACCTGAATCAAACCAAACATCAACTACATCTTTTACCCTTTTCATTTCACTTCCACATTCAGGGCACTTAAAGGTAACTTCATCAATCTCAGGTCTGTGTAAATCATCTAATTTTACTCCTAATTCTTTTTCTGAACCAATAACTTTCATTTCACCGCAAGAACATTTCCATACAGGTAATGGTATGCCCCAATACCTCTGCCTTGAAATACACCAATCTGGCGCACCTTCAACGAAAGTTTTGAATTGTTCCTTAGCGAATTTTGGTCTCCAGTAAGTTTTCTCAATTTGTTCTGCCATTTGCTCTTTCAATTGACTTACTT
>CAYOAB010000057.1:0-5075 GCA_964401875.1 Microcaldota archaeon | reverse complement strand
AACATTTTTGGGTAAAACTGGTTCAGAAACATTAAATGTTGATAATGGTAAAATTAAATCATTAACTCTTACAGCGTCTAAAAACTCAGTTAAAGTTAAAGAAAAATCAATAATTACAATTAATTTAATTGATGTATACTCAAACGTTTTCACTTCAAGTGATAATGTTACATGTACAACTACATGTGGTACTTTGAATGGAAATGAATTTTCATCCAATTCAGTTTGTACTGCTAAAATTACTTGTGTTTATGATTTAGATAATTCAATCAATTCAACAATTTCTGTTAAGGTTAATGCAGCTTCCTCATCTGATGATAATGGTGGAAGTAGTAGCAGCGGTTCTTCAAGTACAACTAAAACTACAACAACCACAACCACAACTACAACAACAGTTAAACCTGTAGTTGAAGAAGAGATTGAAGAGGAATTAACAACAATTAAATTTGTTCTCCCTGATGATGTTTTGGAAGGTGGATCAATTGAGATTGTTGTAACAGATTTAAATGATAATCCCGTTGAAGGAATTGAAGTTATAATTATGGGCCCTGACGGTGAAAAGAATATTTTAATTTCAGATTCAAATGGTTTCATGAGTTTTAAAACTGAATCATTTGGTAATTATTTCCTTTATTCTGAAGAATATACTATTGCTGGTACAAGAGTGATTTATGTTAAATCATTAATGCCTGATGTTTCAGAGCTTAATAATACTCAAGTTGTTTTAAATCCAGAACCTGTAATTCCACAGATTAGAAATGTAACTGAAACTGAAACAGCAGATACAAGGTCAAGCGTTTTTGATATACTCACTTCCACAATTAGTGGTGAAATGAGTATAGTAGATGCTTTGAAATCCACAGTTCATCTTTGGATTTTAGTGGCAATCATTTTAATTTCCGCAGCGGTTTTCTTCGTGGTTTATACATACGTAATAGGTAAATCTATTAGTGATGATGAACACTCTTCTTCTGCTCAACCAGATAATGTTCAAATGGAAAAGGTTAGTGTTCCAGTAAGTGAACCTGTAGTTCCTCCAGTTGTGGACACTTCCGTTCCAGAATCTGATTTAGAACAGAAGTTAAGGAAATTAAAAGAACTTAAACGTAATTTGTAATTTTTAGTGTTTAATTTTTATTCTTTTTTAATTTAATAATCATAACAAATGTGATATTTATGGCAAAACATACTATTAGTACTCCCGCTTCTGGTGCGGGAATTTTAAATTTCGGAAATATTGGTGGTGGTGGATTACAAATTGATCCCAAAACTGTTATTTTTATTGCAATAGGTATAATCGTAATTATAAGCCTTGCAAGGTTAATTGTTGGTTAATATGATTATAAATTATGACTCTAACAATTATGCCATTCTTATTGATAAGAAAAAGTTGGATAATGTAGGTTTCCGTGAAGGAGATAACTTTTATGTTATTAATTTGGATAGGGGAGTCATAGCTTTAGTTAAAAAATCTGATTTTAAGAATGTATTGAAACAAAAAATACGTGATTCTTTAGGTTCTGATTACAATACCATGAGGGATTTCGGTCTTTCTAATGAACAAATAAAAGTAATTGATAAAATTATTGGTGTTCGTTTTGAAGAGAGAACTAAATCTAACATTTCAACAAGTTTAAATGATGAGGAAAATAATATTCTTAATGATTTAATAAAATCTAACACTATCAAAATATATGACCAAGGTAAATATAGTGATAATCCTGTGTATTCAGTAACTCCGGACCTTTTCAAATATGTTAAAACTTCATTGAATACAAATACTACTAATTTAACTACTATTAACAATAAACCTAAACAACAATTTCAGTATACAAAACCTCAAACTCCACCACAACCTCAAATTAAAAGTAATGTTGATTTGAATGTTTTAATTGATAAGATGAATAAGGAAGGTTTTATCGTGGCTGAAAATGATAACGAAGCTAAAATGCTTTCTGAAAGTTTATCACAAAAAATTAAGGCAGGACAAATTCTTGGAATTAAAGGTTTTGATTCAAAATATTACATTTTCACATCTGATTTCTTCAATAAATCAACAGATAAAATTTCAAATTGTTTTTCTAAGAACAATGGTAAATGTTCCTTGAAAGATATGAGTGAAATTACAGGTTTAAATGAAAATGTTTGTAAGGGAATTTTAATGTTCCTCCTTGAAAAAGGAGATATAATTGAAAAATCAAATTCCACTTATCAAATGCTTTAATTTATATTCAATTCTTTTCCTTCACCGAACACTTTTACTGGATAACTTTCAAGTGAAAATGGATCTCCGTTCCAACAAGTAAATGAGGCCCATTTTTCCCTCTCTAATGTTCCCAATATATTATCTATTTGTAAAATTTTAGCATTGTTTAGGGTTATAATTCTTATACATTCTTCTTTTTTCATACCATATCTTAAGAAATGTTTAAGTTGTAGTAACATATTCCTTTGTAAAACAACCGGATGATCTGTCATTAAACCAAATTCTAATCCACTTTCAATTAATTTTTTTACATTTTCAATATTATCATTTTTTAATTCAACTTTATATGGGAATGAATCCAATGGTCCGTAAATTAAAGGTATATTTTTTTCTTTTAATTTTTTAAATGCTTCACTATTACAGAAGTTTCCTGCATGTTCAATTGTAATATTGATTTTAAATTCATCTTTAATTCTTAATATTGAACTCATGTCATCTTCTTTATGTACGTGAATTCTTAACCGTTCCCTCCCTTCAAGTAATGCAATAATTGTTTCATCTTTAGGATACAATTCTTCAATTATTTTCTTTTCCTTTTTAACAAGTTCAATCATTTTTTTACCTATTGCCAATTCATTTCTTAATATTCCCACTGCACCCATTCTTGTGCTTGGTCTTACTCCTTTCCATTCAATTGTACTCATTGGATTATATCCGAAAGCTGCTTTAATTCCACCATACTTTATGAATGCATCATTCGTATTATTTGAATAATTTTTTATAACAACACTTTTACCGCCAATTATATTACCACTTCCAGGTAATATACACGAGTATAAAACACCATTTTGTATTGAATCATTGAATGATTTATCATCCATTTGAATTGAATCCAATGCATCAATTGTAAAAAGTACGCTCTCCATATGTTCATTCGCTTCCCCTTCCTGTGCAGGTTCCCCTGCTCTCTCCATACCTATGTGTGCATGTGCATCAATGAATGCAGGAGTTATAACTTCATATTTACCTATTAATTCACCTTTTGGTTCTTTACTTATTTCCTTTACTATGGAACCTTCAAAAGTAATGTAAGAATTTTCAATAATTCCATTACCTGTATATATTAATTTACCAAAAATAGATTTCATGAATAAATTAAAAAATGTAAAATTAATAATTAAATTAAATTTTTGGAATCAAATCTGGTCTCTCATCGGTTAATAAATATAAGTATGCACTAATTTCAGTAATCCAAACAATATACACATGTATATAATGATTTAACTTTTCATGTTTTGTTGCTGTAATTACCATTATTAAAAATTGTATTAACATTACAAAACTTATTATTGTGCCCAAAATGGAGGCAATAATACAGTATGCTATACAATATAATATCCTATATATCATTTCAACTCTCGTTGTCTTTTCATCGTAAGGTATATCAATTTTAATTCCTTTCATAATATCACATTCACAACAAATCTTTTTTAATCTTCCATAATCTCTCTAATCTTTTAGCAGTAATTGGATGAGTCATTAACCATTCTTTTTTACCATGTTTATATTTCTCCATTTCAATCATTTCTTCAATTTTCTCTGCATTGTCTGAATTTATAGCTTTAGCTATTTCCATAATTTCATTCCCCTCTCCTTTAGAAGGATCACTTATGTAAAGTGTTTTGAAGCTCTTATCCCTTTCATTTGTTAATGGAACTGTTTTGTATGTAATTTTTGAAAGGCCAGTAATTAATGATAATGGGTTACCTGTTGCTCTCGCTGAAAATTCATCTGCATAATATTCTCTGGTTCTTGACAACCACATTACAAGTAAAACGCCAATGAATTGTGCGATTAGACCACCAACAAAAACCATAATTAATTGTATAATAGAATTACCTTCTCTGTTTCTGGGTGCAAATAAAATTACCATGTAATACAAAATAGTAGGTAGTGAACTTGCAATTGTCATTATAGTAACATCTCTATGTTTAATGTGCCCAACTTCATGGGCAATTACTGCTCTTAATTCCTCTTTTGTTAAAATGTCGATTAATCCTTTATGTAATGCTACACATGAACTTCCTTGCGTTCTACCGAATGCGAATGCGTTAGGGTCATTCCTATTAACTATGTAAAGTTTAGGTTTAGGGATACCTGCAGTTTTTGAGATTTCGCTTAACATTTGATGTATTTCTGGTGCATCTTCAACTTTAATTTCCTTGGCACCTGTCATCATTTTAATTAACCATGGGCCGATCAACCATTGTATGAATATGAAAAATAATGAGATGAATATCCATAAACCCATGGCAGTTTCACCAGTAAAACCAGCGTAAAGTAAAATCAATCCCAGTAAACCTGCAATCACTCCGAAGACCAGTGCCGTTGTTAATAGTATTGTGATGTTAAGTTTTGACATTCGCAACATGTTTTTATTATTACTTTGTAAAATTTAAATATGAATTATTTTGAGCTGATTGGATTAATTGCAGGGACGCTTACAACAATTTCATTTATTCCCCAAGTACACAAATCGTTTAAAACTAAAGGTGTAAAGGATTTCTCCTGGCTATACCTTTTAATTTTTGGTACAGGTGTTTTCTTTTGGTTTATTTATGGTCTTAGTTTAAATTCAATTCCAATTATATTGGCCAACATTGTAACATTTATTTTAGTTCTAAGTTTAGTTTTTATGAAAGTAAAGTATAAATAGTATGGGGCACTTCCGTCCCCCTTAAATGTTTAGTTGCGTAGCAACTTAACATGCCCTTCGGCTTTGCCGAAGAAACACCCCCGGTAATTTTGCCTCCGTGAGGCAAAATGGATTTGTGAAATTTGTACGAGGGGTGGGGCAGATGGAAAAAAT
>CAYOAB010000056.1:0-5247 GCA_964401875.1 Microcaldota archaeon | reverse complement strand
TTAGATGAATATTTTAAAATGAAAGGGTTTTATGAATATCATTCCCCCATATTTCAGGCCGTGCAATGTGAAGGGGGAAGTGAACTTTTCACTGTTGATTACTTTGATAAGAAAGATGTTTTTTTAGCACAAACATGGCAATTGTATGCGGAACCTGCAATTTTCGCATTAGAAAAAATATATACAATTTCTCCAAGTTTTAGAGCAGAAAAATCTAAAACAAGTAGGCATTTAACTGAATATTGGCATGCTGAAATGGAAGTTGCATGGGCAGAATTTGATGATATAATTAATTATGGGGAAGAGATGTTGAAACATGTAGTTAACAAAGTGTTAGAAAAAAACATGAGAGAATTAAATTTATTGGAAAGGGATGTGAGCAAACTTCTTCCAACCATTGAAAAACCATTCATAAGAATGACATATGATGAGGCATTAGTTATACTTAAAGAGAAATTTGACATGGAAGTGGAATGGGGTAAAGATTTGAGAACTATTGAAGAGGAAAAATTAACAAGTTTATATGATAGGCCAGTTGTTTGTACTCATTATCCAAAGAAAGTTAAAGCATTTTATATGATGGAAGCACCAGAAAATCCCGATGTAGTTTTAGGTTGTGATTTTCTTGCTCCTGAAGGTTGCGGTGAAATAATTGGAGGTTCACAAAGGGAACATAACATTGAAGAGATTAAAAAGAGGTTAATTGAACAAGGTGAAAAACCTGAACAATATGAATTTTATTTAGATACTAGAAGGTATGGTAGTGTTCCACATGGTGGTTTTGGTCTTGGTGTTGATAGATTAGTTAGATGGATTTGTGGCCTTGAAACAATCAAGGATGCAATAGCATTTCCACGTACTATGGAACGTTACAAACCATGAGGGGTTCCACCCCCTCAACCCCGGTACGATGTTTTTTCGGCGAAGCCGAAAGGCATCTTATATTCCTTCGGAATCAAAGAGAGAGCGCTCTCGTGCTCTCCTTGAGCTCGCTGGCTATAATTTATAAAATTAATATAGTCCTCTTTCTATTATTTTAACTTTTGATTTTCTAATTGGTAAAATTTTAAGTAATTCTTCATAAACTCTTTCTGGATTTTTGCCACATGTATATATGTCCAAGGCAGCATAACCATATTCTGGCCACGTATGTATTGATACGTGAGATTCTGAAAGCATAACTATTGCAGTTGCTCCATGTGGGGCAAATTTATGTGATGAACTTGTAATAACTGTCATCCCGCCTCTCACTGAAGCTAATTCCATTGCCTCAACTAACTTTTTATCATCATTAAGTATTTCTGAGTTTTCGAAATATACTTCTGCAATAATATGTTTACCTAACATAGTATCAATTTTTAAATCACTTCCATTGGGTATTACAAAAGTCTTTTCCATATCTTGTTTTGAATATTAGATGTTTTTAAACTTAACGCTTTTTTAAGCATTTTAAACATTATTTAAGTATTTTTGAACATTTAAAAATAAATTAAAGCCATTAATCCTCCTTTTTTTAAAAAAAAATTCTATTTTTTTCTTTTTTTTCATTTTATTTGATAATTTATCTTTATTTTCTAAAAATCGTTTTTAAAAACACTAAATACCTAAATTAAGCTTTAATTTGAGCTTAATAGAAGGTTTTAATAGTTATTTACATAATGTATTATGTGCTCACAATTAAGGTGGATAAAAATCAATTAGAAGGTACAATTCAACATCTATCTTATTTTGA
Source organism: Microcaldota archaeon (assembly GCA_964401875.1). Taxonomy (GTDB): domain Archaea; phylum Micrarchaeota; class Micrarchaeia; order CAILAH01; family CAILAH01; genus CAYOAB01. The sequence continues at coordinate 3,515 of CAYOAB010000056.1, read as the reverse complement.
AAATATTTCTAAACCTACAAATCCTTATGAGATAGGTTCATTTTTAATTGACAAAGTTAAAATCACAGTTTTTAAAAACGGAAAAATATTTTTTAATAAAAACCCATCAGAAAAAGTAAGAAAAGTTTTGATAGATTATTTCATTTCAACTGATGATATTGAAAATGCTATTATAGGTTCTGATGAAGTGGGTAAAGGTGAAAAGTTTGGTCCTCTTGTTGTAGGTGCTTGTATATTAAAAAATAAAAAAGAACGTGCCGAAGCGAGAATGAACGGGTTTATGGATTCAAAACAAATTTCAAATTTACAAATTTTTTCAATGTGTAATTTATTGGATTTCAAACATGCAATACGTTCAATAACTCCGTATTATTTCAATTTACATTTCAATTCAAATTTAAATTCTATTCTTTATGATTTACATTCTTCTGCAATTCGTGAATTAATTTCAAGTAAAATTAAAATAGATACCATAACAATTGATAAATTTGGTTCTTCAATTTATGAGAAAAAATTCAAACAAGAATTTAAAGATTATGAAATTGTTTTTGTTGAGAAAGCAGAATATGATTTAAGTGTTGCTTGCGCAAGTGTTTATGCTCGTTATGAATATTTAAAATGGATAAAAAAACAAGAAGAAAAGTTCAAATTAAACTTTTCAAAAATGACAAAAAATGAAATAAAAGAATTTCAAAACAGTAATGAGATATTTAAACTTCATTACATAAAATAAAATATGGAAGAAAAACCTATTTTTGAAAAAGATAAGAAGGTTACTTATAGGGTTAAACGTGGTGGTATGTTTCAAAGAATAATTTTCACAATGGTTGAACAACCTTCCCCTGTGGGGCCTTACACTCTTTTAGTTACAGATTTACAGATGGATTTGCCTGAGATGGCACGTTTAAGTAATGAAATTGATTTTCCTATTAAATCAAAAAACGGAACAACTTTTCCTAAAGGTAAATCTTTAATGAATTTCATAATCAAAAATTAGAAAAAATCTCTAAGTGTACCTGTTTTCTTTTCTTTATTATTCTCCTCACTCATTTCCTTTACAGTTTTTTTCATCTTTTTCTCTTTACTTTTTGATGCGAAGAGTGAAGTTTCATCTCGTGTTCCCTTAGTGATTAAAACTTTAACATAACCTTTCCTGTGTCTTCCTGCTCTTCCTCTTCTTTGTATACTTCTTATTTCACTCGGTATGGGTTCATAAAAAATAACATAATCAACACTCGGTATATCCAATCCTTCCTCACCTATTGAACTTGCAATTAAAACATTAAAATCATCATTTCTAAAATCTTTAATTATTTCCATTTGTTGTTTTCTTGTATTACCTTTTCGTTGCCCAATAAACTTTTTACACTTGAATCCTTCTAAACTCAAAACAGTATCAAGATATTCAATTTGTGATGTGTATTGTGAAAATACAATATATTTACCTTTTTTATTTTCATTAATTATATCAATTAACTTTTGTGTTTTTGGATGTCTTATTGGATTTTTCTTTACATGATTTACAATTTTATCCAACCTTCCATCTTTAAGTAAAATTTGCGTTCCTTTAGTTTCTTTACTTTCCATGTTTTTTATATAATTAAGAAAAGCGCCCATGCTTTGAGTTTCAAGCATTTCAATTGCATAATCCAGATTTATACACGCGGACAAGTATTTGAGTGCTTGATATTTAGTTTTAAGTGGACTTTTCAAAATTAAATCTCTTGAAAATATCATACCTTTCCTACTTTTTAGGGGAACATTTACAAAACCATATTTTCTAATAAGACTTTTATACCAATCAAGCAATTCATTTAATTCTTTTTTAATTTCTCTATATTCTTTTTCCTCAAGAACATTAACTAACTCTAAATCAATTTCATTAACAAAGGGTTTAACATCTTCATCATCATAATCTTTAATTTCAACATTTAGAATTCCTAATTTCTCTTTCATTTCATTTATTTTATCTTTTTTACTTCCGGGTGATGCCGTTAATCCCAAAATTAATGAGTGCGGTTTAAACTCTAAAGCGATTGGTGTATATGCATATTTCCCTGAAGTTCTATGTACTTCATCTAAAACAACAAGTGAAAATTTATCTTTATCTATGATTTCCAAATCTTTTTCAACAGTTTGTGGTGTTGCCACGATTATATTTGTATTATTCCATAATTCCTTCCGATCCTTCTTTTTTATTTCACCGGTGATGGCCATACTACTATACTCTTTAAATACATCTTTAATTTCCTTCAAATGTTGGTTAACTAATGGTTTTGTGGGTGCTAAAAACAATGTTGCACCTAATTTTAAAGTGTTTTCCATAACCAAAAACGCAATTAAAGTTTTACCAAGTCCCGTAGGAAGTACAACTAATGTATTTCCCCTTTTTAAGACATTTGAAGCGATTTCCTGTTGGTATTTGCGCGGTTCGTGTTTAAAATCAACCATTGTATTTATAATGTTTCACATGTTTATAAATTATGGTGATAAATTATGGAACTTCCGATGGCCCCAGTAGAACGATTAATTAAAAGAGCGGGTGCTGAAAGAGTGAGCGATAGTGCAGTTGAAGAGCTTGCAGATTATTTAGAAGAGGAGGTAATTAAAATTGCGTCAAGTGCAATAAAACTTTCTAAACATGCTGGTAGAAAAACTGTAACCCGTGACGATATTAAGCTTGCTTTGAATACTGTGAGAAAATAAGATTTGTGTTTATAAATCTATCTTTTTTCTCTTTCTTTTTATGGTAAGGATTTATAAAGCTTATTTTTTTGAACTATACACTTTAGATGTTAATATAGAATAGATGGTGAAAAAATGAATGAATGTAACGATTCCAAATGTCCTACTCACGGAACTTTGAGTACTTACGGACTTGAAGTTAGGGGCAAAGTGGTAAGTAATAAAGCAAAGAAAACCATCGTAGTTGAAAGGGAACACTTGGTGTACATCCCAAAATACGAAAGGTATTCTAAAAGCCGTTCTAAACTTCATGCACATTTACCTGAATGTATTCATGTGGAAGTGGGTGAAGAAGTGTTGCTTAAACAGTGCAGACGTTTGAGTAAAACCAAACACTGGGTTGTAATAAATAAAGTTGAAGGTGAAAAGAAATGAAGGCACTATCTTCAAAAATATCAAAATCTTTATGTACTGCCTCAAAATTAACTTGTGATGATAACAGTGGTGCAAAAATTGTTAAAATTATAGGTAAAGTTGGTTATAAGGGTACTAAAGCAAAATATATTACTGCAGGTATCTGTGATGTAATTATTGTTTCAGTAAAGAAAGGTTCACCAAAGATTAGAAAGAAAATTGAAAAAGCAGTTGTAATCCGTCAAAAGAAACCTATAAGAAGATCAAATGGTCTTCGTGTAATGTTTGAGGATAATGCAGCGATAATTGTTGATGATAACAATTTGCCAAAGGGAAGTGAAATTAAAGGTGCAGTAGCACGTGAAGTTGCAGAGAGATTCCCAAAATTAGCAGCAATTGCTTCCTCGGTGGTTTAA
>CAYOAB010000055.1:0-5265 GCA_964401875.1 Microcaldota archaeon | reverse complement strand
TACTTGTTTTACCTGTTTTTGTATACGATGTTACTTATGCAATGATGGTAATGATAATTGTATATTATCTAGTAAGAGTAGGTATTATCTGGATAGAATTCTTTACAAAAAGAGTACAAGAGGATAAGGAGAGTGATCCCCACTCAATAGAAATAGTTGGTAAAATAATTAAATTTGTTTTATGGATTATTGGTTTTGTTTTTATATTACAATTTTTAGGATATGATGTAACAACACTTGTTGCAGGATTAGGAATTGGAGGTATTGCCATTGCATTTGCACTTCAAAATGTTTTGAGCGATATTTTCGCATCGTTTACAATTTACTATGATAAACCTTTCAAAAAAGGAGATTACATAGTTATTGGCCAAGATTCAGGTACAGTCCTCGCGACAGGATTAAAATCAACAAGGATTCAAACATTACAAGGAGATGAACTTGTTATTTCAAATAAAACATTAACTGAAGAAAGAATACATAATTATAAGAAAATGAAAGAGAGAAGAATTAATTTCCAATTTAGAATAGAGTATGGAACTCCTACAAAGAAAATGAAAAAAATAAATAATTTGATTAAAGAAATATTTGAAGGTATTCCTGAAGTTAGATTACATTCAGTTAGATTTTTCAGTTTTGGAGATTCAAGTTTAATTTACGATGTGATTTATTACGTTAAAAATAGAGAATATTTAGTATATGTTGAAGCTCAAGAAAAAATTAATTTTGGAATTAAGGAAGCTTTTGAAAAAGAAAAAATTAGTATGGCATTACCAACACAAACATTATACATTAAAAAGTAGGTTTTTCTATGGTTATTCTTAATGATAAACTCATAAAAAGTTTTGAGAGAAAACATTATGGAATAGTTGGTAAACATTCAGCGGTTGAAATATGTTCATGGAATAAAAAATCACTTATAGGCGAAGGAGAATGTTACAAAGATAAATTTTATGGTGCGCATACACATAGGTGTGCTCAAATAACTCCTGCAGTCGCTTGGTGTGAGCATAATTGTTTACATTGCTGGAGACCTATGGAAATGTTTGCTGCACCTACACAATTCAAGGAACCTTTTGACACTCCTGATGAAATTATTGAAGGGGTTATAAGGGAAAGAAAAAAATTGTTAACTGGTTTTGGTGGAAATGAAAAAGTTGATAGAAAAAAATATGAAGAGGCCCTTGACCCAGATCACTGGGCAATATCACTTAGCGGTGAAGCGGGATTATATCCTTTTCTTCCTGAATTAATTAGAAAAATTAAAGAAAGGAAAAATACAAGAACAGTTTTTTATGTTACAAACGCACAAGAACCTTTGATGATTCAAAGGTTGATTGATGAAGATAGTGAACCTACACAAATTTACATTTCATTACTTGCACCAAATGAAAAATTGTACAAGGAAATATGTTTACCCTTCTATAAGGACGGTTGGGAAAGGCTAATGGAAAGTTTAAATGTTTGGAAAAATATGAATTCAAGAAAAGTTTTGAGAATTACACATATAAAAGATATCAATGATAGTGAAAAAGAAATTGAAGATTTTGCTAAACTTATTGATGAAACATGTGCAGATTTTGTTGAGATTAAAGCTTACATGTATTTAGGTTATTCAAGGAATAGGTTGAAAAAAGAAAATATGCCTACACATGAAGAAGTTAAAGAATTAATGAATAAAATTTTAATTAAAATGAAAAATTATTACTTTGAAGATGAAGATGAAAAGTCAAGAATTGTGCTTTTGAAAAGTAAAAAAACCAAATTCACAACAAAAATTAAAGTGTGATAAAATGAAAAAAATTAGAAAGGTAGATAAGGAGGATTTTAATCAGCTTGTTAAATTACTTTATGAATTGACATGTTATGAAAGAGAATTGCTCGGTATACCTTTACCGCACGTGAATGAAGTTGAATCTCGCATAAACCTTGATTTTATTTATAAAAACGATTTGGAATATTTTGTTTATGAAATTGAAGGGGAAATTGTGGGCGTTATAAAAATTGAAAAGTTTCATAATGAAAGTAAAATTTCCGAAGCGTACGTTAAAAAAGAACATAGAAATAAAGGAGTAATGACAAAATTGTATGATAAATGTATTGAATGGGCAAAAGAAAATGGAACTGATGAAATTTATTTAACAATCGTTGAAAATAATGAAATTGCGTATAATTATTGGACAGGATTAGGTTTTTATAAAGCTGAACTTAAAAATAAACTTATAACCCTAAGAAAGAAGGTAAATGAAGATATTGTTAAATAGTTTTACATAAAAATAAAATCATGAAAGGACAAATTTCAATTGAAATGATTTTAATTTTGGCCGCTGTTTTGGCTATTGTGTTTATCCTTGCAACTCAATTACAAAACATTACAGGGAAAGCAAGTGATGCAGTTGAATTAAAAACAGATCAAATTTTAAGTAAAGCTAATGTAACTGATGATAGTGAAGAGAATGAATTCTGTTTGACAAATTCTGATTGCCCCGGAAATTTAATTTGCACAAATAATTATTGTGAATAAGATATGTTAAGCACAGAATTTATAATTTTACTTTTAATTTTCCTAGTGTACATTTCAGTTTGGTACGTTTATATGGACAAGATAATAGATGCAAGTGAAATTGTTATAAATAAATTTGAAAAGGAAAATTATGCGAATGAAATGAGTAAAAAAATAAACACGCTATGCTTTTCAAACGGAAAAATTAATTTAGAATTTAAAAATAATATTGATTTAGAAATTAAAAATAACATTCTAATAATTGATGACATTGAAAAGGAGATTAACTGTGAAATTGAAAATGTTAAATTAAATAAAAATAAATTCACTATAGAAAAGAAGGAAAAAATTATTGTTTCCTAATTAAACTTGAACATTCTAAGGCAGCAGTCATACCTTGCGCGGAAGCGTTAATTGCTTGTGCCCAACCTTTACCACACACATCACCACATGCATAAATTCCTTTAATGTTAGTTTCTTGTTTTTCATTTGTTTTAATGTAACCTTTTTCATTAAGTTCAATAGACAACTTTTTTGTAAGTTCATTGTTTGGAATTTCACCTACAGAAATGAAAACACCAGAAAGTTTAATTTCCTGTTTCTCTTTTGTATTTACATTTGAAACAATTACACTTTCAAGAACATTTGAACCCTTAAATGAGTCGACAACAGAATCTAAAATGAATTTCACATGGGTTTTCTTTGAAAGTTTATTTACAAGGACAGGCTCTCCTCTAAATTCTTGTCTTCTATGTATCAAATAAACATTTGATGCAATGTTGGATAAGTAATCAGCATAATATAATGCAGAATTACCACCGCCAATAACAGCAACATCTTTACCTTTGAAAAAGAAACCATCACAAGTAGCACAGTAACTTATACCTTTACCGAAAAAATCCTTTTCACCCTCAGCTTCTAAATGTTTATGTTTAGTGCCTGTTGCTAAAATTATAGATTTTGAGAAATATTCAGTATCATATACCATAACATTAAATTTGTCTTCTATTTTTTTTATTTGTGAAACTTCACCAAAAACAATAGGAATTTCTAAATGATCTAAATGTTGTTTAATCTTTTCACCATATTGCATTCCACTAATTTTGGGAAATCCGGGATAATTCTCAATTTCAGGAGATTCAGAAAGTTGTCCGCCCACTGCACCTCTTTCGATTATTAAAACGTTTAACCCTTGCCTCTTGGCATAAATGCCTGCAGTTGCACCTCCTGGGCCTGCACCAATTATAATCAAATCATAATCCATAAAAAAACCTCTAAAAAATTAAAAGTGCAATTAAAGCACCCGTAACAGAACATATGAAATTGGTTGTAAACTTGTTACCTATACCTTTTTCTTCAAGAACACCAAATATACTATCAGCTAACCCTCCAATGTAACCTATAATCCCCATTAAGAAAGCATGATGGAAAGAAATGCCAAAAAGATAAATTGCAGCTAAACCTATAAGTAAAGCACCACATAATGAAGCTAAACTTCCTAAAAGTGAAATTGCTCCGGAAGTACCTGGTTTAACCTCATTAAAACCCCATAAAAACCTTGGAGTATCAAAAACTCCAATTTCTGAAGCAAATTTATCAGCAGTTACACTGGCGACAGTTGCAATGTAAGCATAAATGAATATTAAATCTCCAGTTATGTAATATAAAATAACAATAATAGTAGGAATTAAACCGTTAGAAAGAACATTTTTCCATCCCCTTTCATTTTCGTAAATGTTCATATTCTTTTTTGAATATATACCGTATTTTGTTGCGAAAACACTTAAAACTAAAAAGAAAATTAAAAGTACAAGTAAATTGAAACCGTAAACTCCTCCTAAGAAAAGAATTATAATACCCATACTTATTGAAAGGGCAAGGCCCAATGAATCAAGCATAAACATACTACTCATAAATATCACCACCAATTACTTGACATCCATTCTTCTCAACCCTGATTGTACATTCATGTTGAGACACCATACCCCCTGTTCTCTCGTGAAGTGGAGGATAAGAAGTAATAATATTATTGTTAATTAAATCTAATAAAGCTGAATTTAATTTCATTTTGGAACTTTCAATTTTGTGTAACCATTTTTCGGAGAAGGGAAGAGTTTTCCTGGAATTGTACATCTCAGTTATTATTTTCCTTGCCACTGGATTCCTTGGAGTTTTAAGTGAATTTAAACTAAATATACCTGCTTTACCTTTATCCATAACGAAACCTTCACCATTAGTTGAGAAAGGTTCAATTGCAAAAACATGATTTTCAATTAATTTGAAATTACTTTTATTATCATAATTAGGTATACTTATACCGGAATGAACAATGTATGGGCCTAAAGAGTGCCCGGATAAATTGTAAATTGGTTTACATTTGTGAGAATACATAGTTTCTTCTACAATTTTACCAATTTCACTTAATGTAACACCTTCCTTAACAATTTCAATTACATTCTTTAAAGATTCCTTTGAGGCCTTTTCTAAATGTTTCAAATCATCATTGAAATTTATAGTCGTGGCACAATCACAAATGGCACCATTAACATGTACACCTAAATCTAATTTAACAATTGAACTTTTTGGAACTACTGAAACATCATCAAAAAGAGGAGCATAATGAGCAGCACAATCATTAACAGCTAAACTGCAAGGGAATGCTATTTCCCCACCTAAATTTAATGTTTCCTCTTCAACTTTATCACAAATGTCACGTAAAAGAGCACCTTCTTTAACTAACTTTTTTGAATTTTTAAGAATGATTG
>CAYOAB010000054.1:0-5470 GCA_964401875.1 Microcaldota archaeon | reverse complement strand
ATGGGTAATAATTCTTTAACTGTTAATCCTGTTTTATATTGAGATTCTAAAACTCCGTAAGCTACTGGAGAACCACTTCCTGTGGAAGTAAACTTTTCAGTTGTAACTCCTCCTATAGCATCAATACTATAAACACTTGGGCCATCATCATCATAACCCCCAAGTAATAATTGAACCATGAATGGATAATATTTATTACCTTGTAAAATGTTAGCTAATAACGTAGTTGCAGATTTAATTGACATACCTTTTTTGTTGTTCATTTTATATAAATTAGTTTCAGCTCTCATCCATCTTATTAATGTTTGAGCATCACCTACACTACCTGCAATGGTCATAGCCATATGATCATCAATAATGTTAACTTTCTCGGCTTCCTTATTTGCGATAAGGTAACCCATACTCGCACGCATATCTGCGGCCATTACAACTCCATCAGTACCTACAAGTGCCACAGTAGTAGTACCTTTTTTAGGATCAAAATTATCCATAATATTCACCATTAAATAATTAGCGTTTTAATTACGCCTTTAAAAATTTAAAAAGCTATTGTCTTAATTAAAAAGAGCACAGCATACCCTCTTAGCAAACTAAAAAAGGTTAATTTAATGGACTTTTTCAATATTAAGAAATTACTTTTTTCTTGTTCTCACATCATCAACAAGAGCAAGCCAAGAATCACCTATTTTAGTTAAATAATTACCAAAACTTTTACTTAAAGAAATTTCCATGGGCCTATACTTCTGTTTGTTATGTTCGGCTATAATTGTTTGCCTTTCAACTTTAATCATACCCACCCTTTTCAAACGTGGTAAAACTCTATTATAAAAAGTAGCTTTTGAAATTTCATTCTTCTTTACAAATTCTGTTATTTCACTAGCCATCATTTTATCTCTCTTTATAACTTCATTCATGAAAAGAATTGAAATCTCATTATAAACAGGTTGATACTTCTTAGGAAAAACAAAGTTCAATAACTCTTCAAAATTCCAATAATTCCTTAAAACGTTTTCCCCATCATCTTGAAACTTTCTAATTTCATTTGAGTAATGTGCAGGTAAATAAAACGATTCCTTACTCGGTATACCTCTACTCGTTATTGTTTTCTTAACTTTTTCATTACCCATAACAAAATATCACAAACAAATGTTTTAAACTTTAATTGAGAAATAGAGAATATGTTATTTATGAGTTCATCATCAATTGAGAAAGATATTAAGAAAGATGCAAGTAAAGAAGAAATTAAAGAGAAATTTAAAAGTAAAGAACCGGTAGAAAAATCTACAAAGGGACAAGTTTACGATGCACATAAAAGAAAATTGTCCGTTAAAGAAATATTCAAAATGCTCTCTGGTTTTAAAAGTAAGTGGACTAAAAATTTACTTTCAGTTCTTAAAAAATTATTGGGGTGAAAACTTTTTCACTATTTTATCTATTAATGTTTTAATTGAGACCTTCTCATCAGATGTAATATTTCTATCCATCAAAACAAATTCTGTGTACATATCTTCAAAGAATTTAATTGCAGATTTTTTATTCAAATCAATTGCATTAACAAACCATTTGAGAGCTTCATCAATATCTCCCATTAAAGCATAACATAAACCCAACAAACCAGAAGTTTGAACGGACTTTTCAACTTCATAAACACTTTTTAACGCTTTAATTGCATTTTCAAAATCAAAAATTCTTATGTATACATATGATTTACCTAAATGAGGTTCAGATCTATCCGGATCCAAACTTGATGCCATATCAAAAGCTCCTATTGCTTCCTCATATTTATCCATTTTGAAAAGGGCCATGCCCATCATGTACCAAGCGAAACCGTAATGAGGTGCCAATTTACTTGCATCTTCATAAATATTGAGGGCTTTTTCATAATCTCCCGCGTCATAAAATTGATTTGAACGTGCTATAAGCTCTTCATACCTTGAATCAATTTCGGCCTCTTGCGGTTTACTCATGTAATAAAATATACCATAAATCTTTAAATAAGTTAGGCACCATTTCAATAACATATGTATTGCAAAAAACATGTTTTCGGAACAAAAATTGTAATTGCTTTGTGCGATAAAGAATTGATTGGAAAAACATTGAAAGAAGGAAACATTGTAATGGATTTAGATAAATTTAGACATTTTTACATAGGTGATGATTTCAAATATTTAGATGAAAGGTTTGATTCCATAAACGCAATAGGTAAAAAAAGTATTGATTTCCTTATTAAAAACAATTACTTGAAAGATAAAAAAAATGTTAAAAAAATAGAAAAAGTTCCACACATACAAATTTTCAAATATTAATTTTAATTTCCTCTTACCATTTTTGTTATATACGGTATTTCTGGATCTTCGCCTTTTGCTGCTTTATATCCAATGTAAATTGTGTAAATCCACGTTAGGAAACCTATCAAAAATATTGAAAGTGCTAAATTAATTATACCTAAAAACAAGGCTTGTTTAGCGTGAAAACTTTCCCTCATTCCATCTTTCATTTTCATATAAATTAAAGCACTTATTGGACTGAAAACGTAAGCGAGAAACATAGATAAACTAAACTTTTCTTTTTTAATATACTTTTCTGATTCGTCAACTTCATCAGGTCTAGTTATTTCACCAGGAATTACCATATCACTTTCACCAGAATCATGTTTCAATTTGTGGACATCATCAAATAATTTATCACGTAATAATGGTTTATTCTTTTTTACTTTAGAATCCTTTTTCTTTTTATCCTTATCAGTAAACATGATTATATAATGGTTAAAAAAATATTTAAAGTAGTTTTAGATGTTTTGTTATTTTATCAATTAAACTTTCCTCTGCGGGACCTATTGCCATTGCTGTTATAGTACCAGGTTCCAATTGTGTGTGCCCAGCATCCCTTATAATTGCACAAGGTAACTTTGCTTTCTTTGCCTCATTATAAACCCTTAACATCTCTTCTAAATTACATTTCAAACAGATTTTCTTTTCGCCCATCATTTTCCAATCTGAAACTAAACGGGGAACATCTTCACGGGCCTTATCATAAGATTGAATTGCAGCATGTGCCCCTTGCGCAACCGCTTTACCTTTACCCATGTCAATGTCATTCCTTATGATTATAACCTGTTTGATTTCTTTCATACTGGAAAATATCTCATTGAACTTTTATATATGTATACACGCACATAATATTACATGAGCTTGGAAATAAAGGAAATGATAGAGAAATTAAAAGAAATCCAGGAAAAAAGAAATAATGTAGCAAAAATATTTTCAAGTAAAAATGAAATTAAAGAAAAAAGTGAAAAAAAAGAATTAAATTTGAAAGTTGGTGCAGTTGACGCAAGTATAATTTCACAGGAGTTTCATTCTTTTGATTTAATTATAACTAAAACTGTTGGTGCAATATTTACATATGAAAATGGAAAATTAGTTCACAACGAATATGTTCCTTCACCATTTCCACGTGAGAAAATTAACATTATTGGTTCAACGGATTTAATGGAACTTAACCAAATTAAAAATATAATTCGTTTAAGAGAAGAAATTGAATTGGCAATTAAAATTGGAGAAAAATGTGATTTACTTTTAATGGATGGGAGTTTAGTACCATTACCTGGTGATAAACCAACATCTGAACAAATGAAAATGGAATATGAAAAGTTAATTGAAAAGTATTTGGAATTGTTTTCTAAATATAAAGACAAAATTGTTGGGGTTGTTAAAGATAGTAGAAGTAAAAGGTTCATTGAACATTACAGTGAGAAATATAATTTTGAAATTGAAACGAACATAACAGATAGTAGTTTACTTGATATTGTTTTAGAAAAGGGGGAAATAACAAAAGAAATAAGTTATGCGAAAGACGCTAAAACCAATCAAATTCTAAAAGATTTAATTCCATACTCAGAGGAAATTAAAGTAATATATTTGAAAGCGGGGAAATATGATAGGCCCGTTAGAATTGAATTGTTTAGTGAAAGTGAAAAAACCATTGAAATTTTAATGGCCTTGTGTGGGATTAATGAGAAGTATACTTACCCATCAATACTCATAGATGTTGATTTAAGGGCCTTAATGGACGTTAGAGACGTAGAAAGAATATTGAAAGAAATTGAATTGTCACCATACTTGGATAATAAACTTTTAAGAAGGAATATGAGGCCGTTCAGATAACTATTTTTCCATTGCTTTTTTCCTTAATTCTTGTGGCATTTTCTCAATAGCATATCTTAAGGCCGTTCGGGGCATTACTTTTTTGTTTTTTATAACATAATTGAAAATTTCTTTTTGTTTTGTTCTACTTGCTTCCTTTAACATCCAACCATAACCCTTTTGTACTAAATCTTCCTTGTCCATCATTAAAATATCTGCGATTTCAAATGCATCTTTTAGAAATAAACCTTTCTTAGCAGGAACTATTAATGAAACGGCCGCTGCACGGCGCATCCACATGTTTTTAGATTTTGCCCATTTTTTTAAAGTTGAAACTTGGTTAGGGTACATTTCAATTAATTTTCCCATAGTATGATTACAAAAGGTATCACATGTTGCCCAATTGGTAACGTAATTTTCTATCCATTTTTCAAATAATTTAATGTCCTTTTCTTGAAATTGTTTGTGGACATTATAAGACCAATTGCACGCCATGAATGATTCTTCCATGTATCCAGACTTAAATAACTCTTCACACAATTCAAATATTTCTTTTTTTGTTTTATTTTTTACTTCAGAATAATAATTTTTAGAGATTTGAATTACAACTGATGTTTTTATACCGTATACTTTGATTTTTTCCTTAAAGAAACGTTTTGAACCTTCTTTTATTTTTTCATCACTATTTTTTTTAAGTTCGCTTCTTATCTTTTGTAAAATTAACATGAAATTTAATAGGAATTGAACATATATAATCGAATATAACACAAACATATCTTTATAAATGTTCATCTTCTAAATACTATCTGATAGCTCCACTCCGAGTGACGGCCTTAAGCCGTTAAAAAACGCCACCGCTGGTCCAAATGGGCCAGCCTAATTCTCTTTTATGTTATTATTCTAAAATTAATTCTCCAAAAAAATCTTTAAATTCCTTTTCCAAACTCTTAGGCACAGGCATAAAATCTTCACAATCAGGTTTAACTCCCTCTTTAAAAAATCCTTTACAACCTTTCTTCACACATGCTTCAGGAAGTTCTCCCTTCATTGTTTTCATATTTGTGGAACTCTTTGCCCACATACACATTTGAATTGTCATTTTTCATCCACTCTACTTATTTATTGTTTCCATAGTATTTATATGTTTCGTTTTGAAAAAACACTTTGAACGTATGATTTACAAACGAAACTTATATAAATATGTATTAATAAATTAATTCATGAAGAAATGCGTTGAATTACAAAAGAAAGGTTTAGAGATAGATAAGAAATTTAGAGAATTCGTAAATAATTGTAGAAACCCTGAAGAATATGATAAAAGAAAG
>CAYOAB010000053.1:0-5539 GCA_964401875.1 Microcaldota archaeon | reverse complement strand
CTTCTGAAATTGTTTAAAACTGAACTTGAATGTCTTAATTGAACTAAGTTTTCATATATGAATTCCATTTTTTCAAATAAATAGTTTGCCTCTTCATACTTATCTTTCCTCATATGTTCAATTATTTCCCTTCTCAATTCACCTAAAACGTCTGCTAAACCTAATAAGTAGGAAGAGGGAGATACTTTTAATTCAGAATAGTGAGGTATTTCTTTCCTCTTTAAAATGTAAAGTAATGAGAGAGTTTCAACGTATTCCTGTTCTGCTATCTCAGTTTTAGCTTCTGTAATTTTAATTTCATTTAATTGCTTTTCCGCTAATTCTAAATTACCGGAATGGATTAATTGTACAATTTTACCGCATTTTAACACTACTTCGTCACTCTTAATTCTTTTTTCTTTATTGTTTTCTTCAATTTTAGTGAGCTCACTTGAAGCTTGTGCTATGATTTCATCTAAAAGCATAAGGACATTAAACACGTAAACATTTAAATAAAATAGTGTGGATATTTGTATATGAACGTGTTCAAGTCATTAGGAGTGTTATTATTGCTCTCAGTTTTAGTGAGTGCGTATTGTGATTACGAAGATAATTTTAATATTACAGAAGTTAATTTGAATACAATTTACCCTGAATTGGGTGAAGAAGTTGAAATTAGTATATTTATTCAAGGTGAAGAATTTACTACAAGTAGGTTAAGAGTTTATTTGGATGAAGGGTATTTCACACAGATTTTAATTGAAGAGAATATATACATTTCTAAGGGTGAAAATGTATACAATTACAAAGTAAAAGTGCCTGAAACCATGCCACATAATGTTGGATTTTTGGATATAGAAATTGGGAATTCAGTTGAAAGTAAACCTTTAATTGTTGAGAATAAGTATACGGATTTGATTATAGAGAATGAAAATGAGGAAAATTATACATTGAGTTTCCCAAGTGAAAAGAATATGAGGTTTAACGTATACACGGGAATTAGTAAAGAGATAATTGTTAAACCCGTTAATGGAACGGTTAGTTTGAACGTTAAGAAATGTAATGATTGTGAAATGATAGTTTCATTTGAATATATGAATGAAGAATTTAATATTTATAAGAAGTGGGGAGAGTATGTTAAACCCTACGTTAGAATAAGTAAAATTGAAAATAAAAAAGTTGAATTTGTAAGTTGTCCTCCAAGGGAAATTGAAAGTTATGAATATTCAAATGGTTATGAGAAATTTAAAGTTGAGAATGTTGATTTTGATTTAGAGAAATTTTACACTGAAGAAAAGAATGAAATTCAAATACTTAGCACACAACCTTTAGTTGTTTTAGTTAAGGCGAGTGATGAACTTAACAGGAATGTTAAATCAAAAAAAGAATTAATGCTTCAATGTGACATTAATAACTTCATGAATGAAGTTGAATTTACAGGTGAAAAAGAATTCACAATTGATTTGGGTGCCAATGCAACATGTAATGTGAGTTACGGGGATGCAATGGTTAACACTCAAGTGTTTAAGAAAGAAAAGATTGAAAGTGAGGAGAAAGAAGAAGTAATTTACTGGGATGATTACATTACTTATGGATTAGTTTTAGTAACCATAGTGATTATGATTGTTCTCTTTAACAGATGGAGAGGTATGAGTAAAAAGAAATGGTAAGGTTTATATACCATTATATACTCTAAATGTTACATGAGAACTTGTAAGGGAGAAATTGAACAGTCAAGTCAGAAGATTGAAGAGAGTAAGTTGAAAAGATTTGCGTTTAATTCAATGAAAAGGGCCAAAGAAGGCCTAATGATAGTAACATTCTCAGTGGCATTGGCCACGGGATTTACAAATAACGTTTACGGAGATGAAAATATGACACACGCACAAAAAGAAGAAAATATTAACAAAAATGATATTAAAAATAAAAATATGGGAGAAATTAATAAAATAACTGTTGCTCTTTTAAAAGTAATGGAAGGCGCATCTGACACAGAAGTTACTAAACATATTGAAAGTATTAAAAAAATATTTCCTAATGGAGATAAATTAATAGAAGGAATTGAAAACAATCCAACAATAATTAAAATGATAGAAAAAGGAGAATTGACAACTGAAGAATTATATGAATATACTGCCCCAAACATTTTTTCAAATCAAGACGTTCAAAAATTAGATTTAACAGATAAAAAAGATCAAAAGGCAATTTCATATCTTCTACTCGCAAATATTGCAACATATAACGAAGAAAGTAAGTTGTTAAATTTACAATTTGAAAAAAATGATTATAATTTAGCACTTGAACAATTACATAGTAATTTATTCAGTGATTCAATCAATGAAGATTTAGAATATAGAGTAACTGTTCTTATGCCTAAAAAAGAAGGTTCAAAAATAGATACAAGACAAGCAAGTAAACCTGGAACAGTTAATTTGGGAGAAGAGGACTTAAATGCAGATGCTAATACAGTATTTGGTGAATATGCAGAAAGAGATGAAAATGGTAAATATTATGTGCCTGGAGAAAATATAAATGATATTCAAAGTAATGTAAGAGAACATTATACTGAAATGGGTGTCCTTCAAAGTGAAATTGAAAAAATTGAAAAAAATCCTGGAAAAGTTACTGAAATAATTAGTGAAATTAATGAAAGATTAACTACAGAAGAAGATAGTGAAGGAAATTCAATGGGAAATTTAGGTTTGGGTGAAGAACAACAGAAAACTTTAGAAATATATGCTAAAATGATTGAAAACCTTCCGAAAATGTTTAATAAGGCAGAACTTGGTGGGATGTTACTTATTGGAACATCAATACCAATAGGTAAAGTAAATGGTGTTTCAATATATGTTGATGGAGAATTTAGTGGGGGCCCTAAAAGAGATTTTGAAAAAAATAAAAAAACTACTCCAGAGATATCATCTCGCTTTGGTGTTACATTTAAAAAAGATAAAACTAGTATTAGTATGGGCGCATCTTACCTAACAGATATTTTTAATACTCATGATGTAGGTCCTTATGTCTCCGTAAAGGTCGGAAATTTTAATGTAGAAGCTCATAATACTTTTTATATGAATGAGAAAGGAACAAGGACAGGTTTTTCAGTAGGAGGTTCAACAAGTTATGGAATAATAGATGAATATCTTAGAGTAGGTGTTGGATTTGATTATAGTGAAAGAGGTCCAAAGGGATATAATCCTTCACTTTCATTAAGAACTGAAATTCCATTAACCAAAGAAATCAATTTAAATATTTCAACAAATATTGGTCCGGCTTTTTATAATATAAATGAATTTGATATGTGGTTTGTAAATTTAAAGGGTGAAGCCAGTTTAAATATTATTTGGAATCCAGAAAAAATTCCATTTTATTTTGGTATAGGTGCCTCCTTTATAGGAGAATATAATCCTGAAGGATGGAGTTGGCAATAATGAATAAAAATTATATTATTTTTATTTTGTGTTTTTTCATTTTATTTGTTAACTCACAAGATTTTGAGAATACACAGGGTGCAAGTGCATATCACGATTACACTTCAAAATTTAATGTTCAAAATTCATTTACGATACCTTCTACCTCTTCAACAAGTAGAGAAATATTATGTGTAGGTACAGAGTACGATGTTGATTCTTTTATAAATGAAAAAGATTATACTTATTCAAATATGGAAATTAAAACCATGTGTAATAATAAGCCTGGAACTGAACTTGAAAATATTAAAGTTTGTTCTGGTTATGAAACTTTAAGTGGAGTTAAATCAGGACTTGTTGGATTAATAAGTAGTACAAGATTAGATAATTTTGAAACTAATTATGTTGCACATTACGCATACAGTGGTTCTAATTCAATAATTGAACCTTTATTATTACAATGGAATTCCGCAAGATTATCAAAATTCTATACAGGAAGTGGAGGAGTGGATATGGATGCAAAGGGTAGAACAGGTGTAGGCTGTGTAGGTAGTTATAATTATAAAATTAGAAAAGATGGAACCACATTAAAGACATTCACAGGAGAATTGAGTGATAATGTTGATTCTAAATATACTTTTACAAAAGAGGGAAATTATGAAATAATATATTCCTCAAGTATTGAACAATGTGTTTCATTTTATGAAGAGAAATATATTTACCCTCAAGATAAAACAAAAGTTATGCATCCATTTACTAGACAAGTAGATTCTTCAACAAAAACAACTACAAAAACACTTTATGTTCAAGTAATTAATAGCGATGGCCCAACATACACACAACCTGAAGGTAATGTTAACTGTGGCCTTACTTATACTGGAGGTATAATATTCTTACCTCCAAGTTTAGTGGAAGGCCAAAGTGTAATTATACCGGCATACATGACAATAACAAATCCTTTTGATGTTCCTATTTATATTAATGGAATTAATCATAAATATAAAGTAGAAAAATATATAGGATGGGGAAGTAGCATTTATTTAGATACAAATGATATTACATCTAAAATCAAAAAATCTGATCCTTGTATTTCAAAAAATGTACAAATAAACCCATTAGGACAAATTATTTGTGGTCCTTTAGAGATTAAACCAAAACAAAAAGTAACAATAAAATTAGATATAGAATCTGAATTAGTTGTGGATGAACCACTTGAAAAGTATTATTTACAGGTTGGTTTTGATTATTATTACAATAAACCATCACATGGATGTTATGAAGCGGGAAGTGGAACTGGTTCCTGTCCTGCATCAATCAATGTTGAAGTTATTGATGAACCAGAAATATTAAAGTCATATTCATTAAACGCAAATGTTGATTATGAAGAAAATATAATTGATAGAGAGTTTATTGAAGAAGAGAAAAAAACAGTAAATATCTTCGGTAGAGTTAATTTAACCACAAATGATGGTAAAGTTCCACCCACAACTGAATGGATTGGTGATGCGGATGTTGAACTTGTTTCATTGCAAATACCTGGAATTGGTTTTGATTGTTTAGAAAAAACGGGATTGAAAACAAAAACATCAGCTATACCTCTTTTCAGAGGTAGTTACAGGTTTGATGATGTTAAATTGAATGATGTTTGTTTGGAATATGATATTACAGACATATTAGTTGCAGGAATAAAGGTTGATTATACAACAGATGATGGAACTGCATTAACCACCTCATCACAAGGCCAAATACCAGTTAATACTGCATTAGGTGTTTTAACTTGTGATTTAAATTACAAATTAACAAGTTCAAATTATAGGCCAGGGGAAGGTGAAGAGGAATATTTAATTACAATTACAGTTGAAAATCAATACCAAGACCCGGGAGTAATAGAATATAAATGTGGTAATGAAGAAGGTGAAGATTGGAAAACAACTACTGAAGATGAATTTGAATGTGCTTATGAATTTGATTCTGTTAACCCAGAAGATGTAATATATATAGCACAAGCAAGAGTTAAAGATAATATCATGGAAGGAAGAGAAGCTGTGTGTAATGCTAATATAGGATTATGTCTACCTTATGTTTAATTTTCTTCTTCTATTTTCTTTATCTTTTCTAATTAGTCGCGTTCTCATATGCTAAAGCATATG
>CAYOAB010000052.1:0-5609 GCA_964401875.1 Microcaldota archaeon | reverse complement strand
AACAAATTATACTTCATCATAGAAAGTATAGAGGAACGTTCACGCATAAGTATAAACATATCATATATATCTTCCGCAGTACTACGCAAAGCATGTTCTAAAGAGGAACCTAAATCATGTATTTTAACAAGCAAAGAAATACCTCGTTCAATTATGAGAGAATTATTTCTTTCAACTAATGAAACTAAAGCTATTTTAATAGAAAAACCGGCACTAACTTGATTATAAGTCTTGTAAAACTCAGAAGAGAGTAAACCATAATTAGAATAGGCCAACTCATTAACCACCTTCTCTAAACCAAAAGAATGTAAAGAAGAAGCATAAAATAAAGCGTCAGGCATATAACTTTCAATCTGCGAGATACGTAAATCTTCCAAATAAAGAAAAACACCATAAAACACAAGAGGCAACATGGCAAAAATAACAGAGAAAGGAGAAAAAGTATAATAGAATATAATAAGAGAAAATAATATAGAAATAAACATGGAATATTTAAGGAAATTGTAAGGATTCATCTTAATCCTTAAATTGTTTAAGAAAAAACCAAACCTCATAATTTCAGAAGAAGAAAATAAATTTGAACCACGCGAATTAAAGGAAGGAGATAAAAATCTCATTATTAATAATAGAGATAATATACAAAGGGGAAGAAGTATAGTATAAATAAAATATATATTTTCAGATGTTAAAGAGAGATCCATGAAAGAAGAACCAACAAGTAAATAAGTGGTCATTAATGCAGGAACAACAGAGGAAAGTGCTATAAGAATAATACCGAGCATAGAACTACGTGAAGCATACTCTTTCATACGAGATTTATGTTCTGCGGAAATCTCATCAACAAGTTTGTTTAAACCACTATTAGAATAACCGTGAGAATAAATGAATTGTAAATGAGAAATTGCCTTATCCATCATACGAGAACTACTAAGCATTCTTGCGGAATAAAACACCTCTTCTGGAGGTAACCCATTCTTAATCCCTTCAAGTATATGTTTGAATATATATTTAGTACTATCTCCATACTTAACAGCAGAACTTAATGCAGATTCAAAAGATAAACCAATTGAAAGTTCAGTTGAAATTGCACGTAATTGTATAGGCAAATCAGCTTCAATTTTAAGAGCCATACCATTAGCTAAAAATTTAGGTAACCTCATCAAAAGAAAATAAAGTAAACAAAATGAAAGTAAAAAAACGGGTATGAATAAATCTATGAGGAAAAAGGAAATTAAAAGAGAAAAAAAGGCAGAAAAGAAAAGACATAATTTAACGTAAGAATCAACAGAATAATTTAAACGAGCACAACGTATATTATGCTCAAGTTCCTTTGAACGTGAAGAAGAGATTAAATTAAATTTCATTAATAAAAAGTTGAGGAAAAAATATTTAAATTGAAACCTTTCCTTTTTAAAAGGAAAGAATCAGGGAAAAGTTTCCTTCCTAAAAGGAAACTAACCAATTCCATAACGGAATAATGAAGATAGTCCCCTCTTCTAATTTAATTTCCTCAGAAATGTCAGAAGAAATTATATACCCTTCTTTAGATTTAAAAAAACTCATGACCTCACGAAGACCATTAATTTCTCTTTCATCTTTTGGAGAAAGAGATACTTGAATTGGAATTATCTCTTTACCTTTTATAGCTATAAAATCACATTCATTATCTCCCTTAAAATAATTTATTTCATAACCATTCCTAAACAAATGTAAAAAAACAGAATTTTCATACAACCATCCAACATTATCAAGAGAAGAAGAAATACAATTAACCAACCCATTATCCACACAATAAACCTTTTTTGGATTAACTGAACGAACACGCTGTGATTTAGAATAAATTGACACAAAATGGAAATAGAAAGTATCAGATATATGTTCTTGTAATGCATAAAGAGTATCCTTTGAAATTGAAATACCTTTTGACTTTAAAGAATTATAATACTTGTTAACTGAAATAGGACGAGAAACATTATCAATTAAAAATAACATGAAATCCTTAACAACATGAGAAGAGTATTGGGGATACCTTTCAATGACATCACGGAATAAAACCAAATCAAAATAAGATTGTAAAATAGAACACCTTACAAATTTTTCTTTACCTACAACTTCAGGAAAACCTCCTTCCACAAAATAATTGTTAAACTCTTCAACTATTCTAAAACGATCATTAGAATAAACGGAATTCTTTTCAAAAGGGATATTCTTGAAATTTAAATATTCAATAAAAGAAAAGGGAAATATAGAATAAACCCATGTACGCCCACGTAATTCAGTTGCAATCTCTTTACTTAAAAGCTTAGCTGAGCTTCCAGTCACATAAATCTCACAATTTTTTTTATCATATAAACGCCTAACAAATTTAGACCAATTAGGAACATTTTGAATCTCATCAAAAAGAAAATAAACCTTTTCAGTAACACTTGAAGGGTAAAGCTCATAAAATGAATTGATTATTAAATCCAAATCGGATGTTTGTAAATCAATTAACCTATCATCTTCAAAATTAATATACAAAAAATTACTTTTAGAAAGATTAAGGGATGCCACAACCTGCAAAAGAAAATGTGTTTTACCTGCTCTCCTTGGACCAATTACTGAGTATATTTTATTAATATCATAAATTTTGATATCTCTATTAATTAAAGAGGGGATATGAATATCCTCAAGAATTATATTTTTCAATATCTCTTTTGAAACCATAATATAAATTAAAGAAGTAAAATATAAAAAGTTTCCTTTCAAAAAGGAAAGAATTAAGGAAAAGTTTCCTTCCTAAAAGGAAACTAAATGGTTTCAAGAAGTACTTTCTTCAACTCAATAGGTTGAAGTTTTTTATCCATTTTAAGAGCGTAACTTAATTGTGTTTCACTATCAGAGAAAATCTCATAAAGTATTTGCCCTTTCTTAACCTTATCACCATTTTCACATCTTAAAACCACTCCTGAACCTTGCATTTTAGGAGCACCAGCGGCACGTGCAACTGCAGCAATCCTACGATTACTAACATAATCAACACGACCATCCATAGGACAATAAATAGGAACCTTATGCTTACCTACAGGCAAATCGTCAATCTTTAACTTTTTAGCACCACCTTGCGCGTGTACAATCTCTTCAAACTTCTTAAACGCTTTACCGCTGTTAATACAATCAATAGACGCTTTATAACCACAACCAGGTTTAGCTAAACCGCACATCTCTAAAAGAATACCAGAAAGGGTACAACTTTTATCAAGCAAATCCCTTGGCCCGTCACCTTGTAATACCTTAATAACGTCAATAGTTTCAAGGGAAGGTCCCACTCCCCAACCAATTGGGTCAGTACCATCAGTTAAAACAACACTTGTCTTAATACCTAACTTTTCACTTATATTTTTGAAATCATGTGCAAGTTCCTTAGCTTCATTATTATCCTTAATTTTTGAACCTCTACCTACAGGTAAATCAATAACAACATATTCTGCTCCTACAGATTTCTTCTTGGCCATAATACTAGCTAAAAGCATACCTCGAGGATCTAAACTAAACGGATGCCTAATCTTAATCAACTTATCATCTGCCGGTGCCAAATATGCACCACCTCCCCAGACCACACAACCCTTAGTTTTCAAAACTATATCCTTAATCTCCTGTGCACTAAAATTAACATCACAAATAACTTCCATGGCATCGGCAGTACCTCCCGCTGAAGTAATTGCACGTGAAGAAGTTTTAGGAATGTACGCACCGCACGCTGCAAGAATAGGTGTAACCACCATAGTAGTCCTACCAGTAACTCCACCTATTGAATGCTTATCAACAATTTTTTTACCCTTACCTAAATCAATAGTTTCACCTGAATTTACAATAGATTTAGTTAAAGCAACACTTTCATTTATGTTAAACCCGCGAGTGTAAACTGCTGAAATGAAAACTGCAAGTTCAGGTTCACTTAAATTCCCATTCATTATATCCTTAACAATCTCATCAATTTCAGCAGGTAAAAGTTCATGCGAATCAAGTTTCCTACGAATAGATTGTAAAGATTGAGGTTTCCTCAAATAAAAAACTTCAACTTTTTCATTGGCTTCAAATTTAGCTTTCTTATAAACATCACCGAACAACCCAATTTCACCGGGTTTAACCATATTATCAGTAGTATCAACAAACGCAACAGCTTGCTTTTTCCCATGTTTGATTATAATCCTATCCGAAGCAAACAATTCATACCTCTTAGCATCTTCTTCATGAAGAATAATTACAGGTTTACCTGCATCAATATTAAACAATTTCGCCTTAAAAATCATTTTTTCTCCTTCCATACAATCACCATTAAATATTAATATCTATGTTAACTAACGCCTGTGGTGGAATTAAACCATCCTCAGTTATATACGCAGTAATATACTTTCCTGGAACCAAATCAAAAGCAGGGTTACGCACCTTTAAATTTTTATTTTTAGGCCCATCGTACACCTCTTTAGAATCCCTCTCTTCAATTTCAATGTTCATTCCCCACCTTGTTAATGGGTCAAACTTGTTCATCTCAACACATGAATAAACAGGAATGTTGTACATGTGCGCAAAACATGCAATGCCTGCAGAACCTACCTTGTTAACTAAATCACCAGTAACGGAAACAGCATCGCCCCCAAGGAAAACCGCATCACATTTACGTATAAAGGAATAAGCACAACTATCAACAATAAGTGTTGTGGGAATCCCATGTGAAGATAACTCTTTAGCAGTTTTAACTCCTTGATATTTAGGACGAGTTTCACTTACAATTACTGAAAAATTAATACCATCATCATACGCTTCCTTGAAAACAGAAACCACTGTCGAACTATGACAATGTGTGTAATATACTCCATTATTTTTAATTAAAAGAGAACCGTAATCCTTTAAATTCCTCTTTGACTTTTCAAGTTTATCAAATATAAAATTACAATTATCATCGACTATCTTCTTTAACTCCTTAACCGAACTTGAATTTGATGAAGTTAACTTTGAAATAATATGTTGTAAAAAATTTCTTAACATAGGTTCAGTGGCACGTGCACCTGCAATCATGTCAGAGGCAACCATTAAATTTGAAATCAATTCCCCTGGACTTTTACCCTTATAACTTTCTGATTCAATCATTAAAGCCTCAACACCTTTGTGGGCAATGTTACGCGCACCTTGAATCTTTAAATCTTTTATATCCTGAATAATTGCAAGTGTTTTTTTGTCCATATAGGCATATTGTATAGTAAGTTTAAAAATGTTAATTGTCTTAATTTTAGAATATAAAGAGGGGTTTTTCAAATGGATGAAAATATTGAGGAAGTTAATGATATTGTGAACAATCAAAATAACATCACAGCAAATAAAAGTGATGCCAATGAGCTTGTGGAAGAAATTATAAAAGAGAAAGAAGCTGCAAAACAATATTCTGCAGTAATACCTGATCAAAATTCCAATATTGCAAATGACATTTTAAAAGGAGGAGATGACGATGAAGAATTGTTAACTTTCCTTAATGAAACTAAACCTAAAATATGTATAGTAGGTTGTGGTGGTGCTGGTTGTAACACCATAGCAAGGTTAAGTCAAATGAATGTTAAGGGAGCAGAATTAAT
>CAYOAB010000051.1:0-5631 GCA_964401875.1 Microcaldota archaeon | reverse complement strand
ATAACAGATACGGGAAGAATGACCATAGATAAACTTCTTTCGTACAGCATGTTACCCCTTACATTAACAATATTAATTGGATTTTTCCTATTAACATTAGCAGAACCCGTTTTTCAATATGTAGAATATGAAATGCTAATCAACAATTTAAGGTTGAGAGATGCCATGCGAAAATCATACAACACAGCGATGAAACATAAATTTGATACATTCATGTCTGCGTTCATGTTTGTAGGAATATGGTATTTGTTAATCATATTCAAATATTTATACTTAATTAACAATTACTTATGTATAGTAACATTTGCAGCAATCTTCTTTGAAAGCATGGCAATATTTCCATTGAGAACAATTTATTTGTACTTTTTATGGAACAGATTAAATAAACCATGTCCACCCCCCACAAAAGTTAAGTGATTACATGTACAACATCCTCTATGAAATAAGTGAAATAAATAACATCATTGATAGTTATGAAATTCCTTCGGGAGAGGATGATTGTAAAAACAAAATAAATGAAATAAGTGAGATAAAAGAAAAAGTTATGGAATTACAAATAAATAAAAGTTTTTCACCTAAGAACATAACGGTTTTTTCAGATGAATTATCTGTTGATGATATAGATAGTATAAGAAAATACATAAATAATGTAAGATATAATATTTATCTTAAAAAAAGCACAATTAAACGATTAGATGTTGCATTGGCAAGTTATAGATTAGCATATATTTATTATAAAACGGGGGCAATGCAAGAATTCTTAAATCATTTACCTTACGATGGAAACATATTGAAAAATATAACAAAAGAAGGTTCAAATGCAGCCAGTTTATATTATAGCATGCACGAACTTATATGTGGGGAAGTAGAACAAATTGGTATCTCTTTATTATTATCAATTAAAGAAAATAATGGTATTAGGCATGAAAAAATAAGATTGTATAACATCAAAAATATAGACGATTATATACATGAAAAGTATGGTAACGGAAATAAAGTAGAAATATTAAAAACTAAAATAATTACAAAAAATAAAAGTATTGTTTCTTCAAAAGCATATGAGAAAGTAATTGCTTATTTATATTCTATATACACAATTAGGAAAATGGGTAAATATATAATTAATGTAGATAGTGAGAAATTAGATACATATAGAAAAATACTTAAAAATAATGATATTAGAAATACAATTAAAATAGATTTGTATGACGATTTAAGCGAAAAAATAATAAGTGAAATGGAAAAAGAAGAACTCATAAGATTTGAAAACGGAAAATTGATAATTGATGAAGAATTAAATGATAAATTGAACGAATATCTAATCAAACGAAATTGGGAATACTTGAAATTTGCTTATATGAAATTGTCAAAACACCTAATCAAATTCATTATATTAACGACTGCAAGTGTGAGAAGAAATTTTGGAATATTTACATTTGATGATGAAATTGAAATAATCAAACCTATTATTGATAAGGCATCTTTACATAAACTCAAAAATCCATATGAAATGATCCTTAAAAAAATTGAAATTGAAGAAAAATTGGGAGGGGACAAAAAAATAGGTTTGGCTGTTTTTGCTTACTACCAAGATAAAAAGACGTTAGAAGAATGGTTTAATGTTAAAGTTACGGACATTAAAAATGAGTTAGATTTAGTTGAAACTTACATAAAAGGTAATAAAAGAGGTGAAAAATTCCTTGAACAATTTGAATAAAATTATTTTAAGTGGGGATAACAAAAAAGTTATTGAAAAAATTATGGAAAATAAAAATGAAAGAATTTTTTTCATAAAAAGAAAAATAAGTAAAAAAATATTTTATTTGCTTGTTACAAACACCAAAATCCAAAAAATTTTAATTTCAAAACCAGTTTACAAACAAATTTCTAAAAAAAATATTTCTGCAATTAAAAAACTAAATATAGAAGTAAAAATCATGAAAAGTAAAAGAGGAAGACCTAAAGAATTTAACAAAAATAAAATTTTAAAAATAAAAAAATTCAAAACAGCAAAAAGAAAATTTCAAATCTCAAAAAGTAATTTTTACAAAATCAAAAAACAAAAAAACAAATAAACATTTTTATACTTTTGTGTGGAATTAGTTATTATGGTTACTAAAAAAACTACAAAAAAACCAGCAACAAAAAAAGTTGCAAAGCCAAAGGCAAAGCCAAAAGTTAAAGCAAAAGCAAAGCCAAAAGCAAAGCCAAAGGCAAAAGTTACAAAAAAGAAAGTAACAAAAAAGAAATAAGTACAAAAGCACGTAAATGCTGTTGCAACTGTTTAAAAAAAATGAATTACTTTTTAAATTTTTATTTTTTAATTATAATCACGGTGTCTAATTATGGAAGCAAAAAGACCATTTGATATTTTGAATAACTCTTTAAATAAAGATGTTATAATCAGGCTAAAGGGTAGTGTAGAAATTAGAGGTAGAATGACCTCATATGATATTCATATGAATTTAGTCCTTGAGAATACAGAAATTCTTGTTAACGGAGAAGTTGAAAGAAAATTAGGAACTATGCTCTTAAGAGGGGATAGTGTTATTTTCATATCACCTAACCTCCAATAATAAATTTCTTTTTTTATTTTTTATTTTAATTAAATTTCTTCTGTATAGCATCCACAATCAAATTGAATGCTGTTTCTTTATCTTCTGGATTTATAACTATACTTAAACTTCCGAAACTTGAAAACATTTCAATTATATTAATTTTTGATTCGGAGATGCCTGCAACCAATAAAGAAACTATACCTGGAATATCAGCAACATCTGAAACGTCGATATTAATTAAACTCTTATTACTTCTTATAACAATTTCATCAAATGCACTTGGCCCTTCCTGTACTGCGTTTTTAATAACTTCAAATGCCCGGTTTTCATCTACGTAATCTACAAGAAATGTTAATGATTCTTCACCACTTGAAACTGCATATATATTCAAATTGTTTTCGTATAATACGTTTGAAAATAAAGATAATACACCAGGAGTTACACGAACACTTTTACCAAATAAAGTAACCAATGAAATAGGTCTATTAAACAACTTTGCCTTCATGTATAAAATTATGAAACAAAAATATATAAAGTAAAAGAAAAAATTATTTTAAAACTTCAATAGGTAAAACGTCACTTTCAAATTCTTTTTTTGAAAGGGCCATGGGATCAATTATACCATCACCCACTTCAATAAGTGGAGGTGCACCTAAGGATAATTGTAACGCTCTCGCGCCCACTATCCTTGCCACTTCATACCTATTCAATTCATCTGTTTTTACATTCATATCAATTACCTGCTCTCACTTATTTACATGTTCATTAAAACAGTTAAGACTTTTAATAGTTGTGGTCTCTTCAAGGTAACTTTAGTTATTGAATTCATGAATTTACCACATAAAACTGCATCTATGTCACTTTGATCAAGTGTAGAAAGTATATGATTTAAATCATCATCATTTAACTTTTCAAGAACTTTACGTAACATTAACCTCTTATTAAATTTGTCCCACTCTTCACCATACCATTGTGTTTTATATGCTTCCAAGGTTTTAGCGTCAAATTTGTTATCTTTAACTGCATCACCTGCAACTTCACCTGCGATACGTCCAGCGTTCATTGCTAAACCAATACCACCACCGTGAATAGGATCAACTTGATGTGCTGCAGTGCCCACCACCATGAAACCATTTTTAACAAATTCACTTACTGGAGCACCCACTGGAATTGCACCACCTTTCAAAGAAACAATTGATGCTCCTTCAAACCTGTGCTTAATTCTTGAATCTACTATGAATTCATTCAAATAATGAACTGCATTAGGGGTATGTAACCCACCAATACCTACACCAACGTTTGCCACATCATGTCCTTTTGGGAAAATCCAAGTGTAACCTCTTGGTGATAATTCATTACTAAAGAAAATTTCAATCAAATCAGAGAAATCTTTACCATTATCTTGTAATTTAACATTGACCATTTCGTATTCAACACCATAATCTGTATCATATAATGTTGATGTTGCATCTTTCATACCTGCTAACCTTGCAATTACAGATTCTGCACCATCACAGGCAATAACAACTTTTGAACGAACCTCTTTTCTTTGGCCATTTATAATGTAACGGACACCTACAATTTTATCTCCTTCTTTTATAACATCGTAGACATCACATTTAGAAACAACTTGTGCACCTGCACGTGCAGCATCTTTTGCTAAATCTTTATCAAATACTTTTCTATCAAGAACATAACCTTTAGTTTCCTTTGTCTTAATTATAATGTCATCTTTCAAATTTGGAGCAATTACACGTGCACCATTAATATTAGATGAAACTGCATTAGGAGAAAGATTCAAATGGAACAATTCAATATATTTAGCACCTAATCCTTCACCACAACGAACTGGGGCACCTAACTCTTTTCTTCTATCTAAGACAAGAACTGAAGCTCCTTTCTTCGAAGCTTCACGGGCTGCAAGAGCGCCTGCTGGACCTGCGCCCACAATTACTACATCATAACTATCATGAATTTTTGGGTAATCATAATTAATATCCATACAAAAACCTCATTTCTTGAACTTTATTGCACCCATAGGACATGCCTTTATACAAAGACCACAGCTTACACATTTATCGTCAAAAGTTTCAATGTAAACTTCATTCAATCTTAATGCTAAGTGAGGGCAAGTGGCTACACATGCACCACAATAAATACACTTGCTTCTATCTATTTCAACGGCCATATAAATATACCTCAATATACGTTTTATAATTAAAAACACATTATTTTAAATAGTTTCTAAAAACTAAATAATATTAATGGAATTAAAAGAAATTAATTTTTTAAAAAGCGAGATACGAAATTATTACGAGAGAAATAATACTGATTATCCTTATTTAATTGAACAGAGAGAGTGGGGGTTCGGTTTTGATAAAAAAATTGATTTCAGGCATAGAAAGTATGAAAACAATGAACAACTTAAAAAATATTTGATTAGTAATGCACCTTTATTTGTATCCTATTCAGTGGCAAGATATGTTGCCCCTGAAGGTAAACCCATGGAAAATAAAATAATTAAAGGTTCAGATTTGGTATTTGATATAGATATACACGGATGCCCTAACCACCCTGATAAGTTTGTATGTGATGATTGTCTTAATAGGGCAAAGGAAGATGTAATTAAACTCTGTGAAAATTTCCTTGAACCTGATTTTGGTATAAAAAAGAATGAAACTTCTATAAATTTCAGTGGAAACAGAGGGTACCACGTACACATTGATAATGAACTTTATCAAAATTTAGATAAGGGTGCAAGAACAGAACTTGTAGATTACTTAAAAGGCACTGATTTTGACGCAAGGGAATTTATTAAAAAACATTCAACAATAGAATCTCCTGCATGGTTTGGACGTGTAGCTAATGATTTAATTAATAAAATAGAAGAAAAAAAGGTTAGAACTACAAAAAGAGATGAATATCTAAGTGAAATAAGTAAAGGAATATGGGATAATGTTTCAAATTCTTCATGGTTCCATAGGGAAATTGAAGAGAGTGTAAAGAGAATGAGATGTAATGTAGATGAACAGGTAACTACAGATATACATAGACTGATAAGGTTACCTAATAG
>CAYOAB010000050.1:0-5875 GCA_964401875.1 Microcaldota archaeon | reverse complement strand
AGTTCAAGAACGTTTGAATATTTAGGCCCGCAAAAAGTAAGTTTTGTTTCGCCAAGTGAAATTAAACAAATGTTAAATGATACCGGTTATATTATTCCAGATCCTTTACCTGGTTCTGGAAAAAATTATGCACGTGTAGATGCGTATGAATTATTTAGTGCAAATGATGGAGGTGTAATTGAATCTATTTCAAATGTAAATTCGTTTTACAACAATTCAGATTCAATATATTTTGAAATAGATTTATTACAAGAAGTTTCAAACGTTTATGTTAATATGACTTTACCTAATGAAACTAATGAAATAATTCACTTAACAAATTTCACTACCACAAATTACAATGGAACTTACATAATTCCAAATTTACATGGGAATTATTCC
This sequence comes from Microcaldota archaeon, assembly GCA_964401875.1. Classification (GTDB taxonomy): domain Archaea; phylum Micrarchaeota; class Micrarchaeia; order CAILAH01; family CAILAH01; genus CAYOAB01. The sequence goes on along the minus strand of CAYOAB010000050.1, from coordinate 5,494 downwards.
TTTGTTTATGTGATTAATGATTCTGGTTTTATTGATTATTCGGAAAGTTATAATTTCACTGTTTTCTATGATTACATCTGTGTTAATTATTCTGATTGTAATTCATCATTATTTGAATATGAAAAAGTTTTACTCAATAATTCACTTTCTTTTAATTTTGATGAATATTTCACTTTTAATCAAAATACCGAATTTAATTGTAACAATAATTCAATATACAATTTAAATTACTTTGAAATAACTGGGGATAATTCTTCATTAAATAATTGTATTTTTTATGGTGATGAATTTAGATTCAATTCAACACACAATTTCACTTTATTTAATTTAAAATTCATGAATTTTTCTGAAATTTATTTCAACCATTCAATAGTTAATGTAGGGAATAATTCAATTTTATTGAATGAAAAAGTAATTGCAAATTCAATTAACACAACTGCCAATTATAAAATAAATATGAGTTGTGATAATTTAGAAATTGATATTTTACATTTGAATGAAATTACAAATTCAACTTTTGATTTTTATGATTCAGATTATTTCTCCACTTGTTTCAATGATACAATTGAATTTAATTCCTCATTAAATGGTTCATACACTTACAACATATTTAATATTAGTGTTACAAACACAACAGGTGGAAAAACAAACACAGTTTATAATTACACTTACTTATTCAATGTTACAAACAACAATATAATAAATGATATTTTTACATTTAATCAAAGTAATAATTTACAATTATTTAATTTGAATTCTTCAAATAATACCTCAATTGAATTTAATGTTTCTAAAAACATTTCGGGGAATTATACTTTAAATTATTCAATATGTTCAAACAAATTAAACAGATGTTTAAATTCAAATTTCACAATTGAAGTTTTAGATATTCCTTCATTTAATTTAGTTGAATTAACTCCTTATGCAGTTTCAAATAATTCTAATGTTACATTTCATTTAAACGTTCCAAATCACAATTCAATATGGTTTATTATTGATTTACCTAATGGTTCTCATTTTAGTGATTCATATTATGATGGATACAATTACACAACAAATAAAACAGGAATACATAACATAACATTTTATGCTAATGATACTTTCAATTATATAATTAATTATGAAGACTACTTTGAAGTTTTAGAACTTGAAGAATCAAATTTAACCTTCACAGATTCAGTATGTAATTTAACAAAAGTTACTTTAAAATTATATTACAGAAATCAAAAATTATTTTCAAATTCATTTTCAAACTCTTCAATTGAAGTTTATGATTTATTATATGATTTAGAAATTAATTTTTCACGTTTCAAACTATATTTTGAAAATACTACCTTAATAAACAATTCATTTAATTCTATTTACGATGAAGTTAAATCCGGTGATTATTTCTATACTTTAACAATAAATAATTCATTTAATTTCCAAAACAATTATACTCTTGAAATAAATTATTCTAATTTAAATTATACTAATGATAATTATTTATTTTTCTACAAATGTGATGATTGGGATTTTAATAATAATTTATGTAATGGGGTTTTTGAAAATAAAAATTATAACATAAACAAAACAACCAAAACAATAACTTATAGTGATAATACATTTAGTTCATTTTCATTATTACAAGGTTTATATTGTGGTGATGCTGTTTGTAACAATGGCGAAACTTGTTCTTCTTGTTCTGGTGATTGTGGTAAATGTTATACTCCTTCAGGTGGTGGCTCTTCCGGTGGCTCTTCCGGTGGAGGTGGTTCTGGTGGAGGTGGTGGCGGAGGTTCCGGTGGAGGTTCTGCAATATTACCTAAAGATGCCAGGTATAAAAACATAACATTAGATTACACTGAATTCAATTTAATTGAAAATGAGAATTACAAAATATATGTTGAGCAAAATACAAATAATTTTTCATATTTATTTTATTCAAATTATTATGGTGAATTATGCTTTAATGAAGAATGTATTCAAATAAAGCCATTTGAATTGCACGAAATAAATTCAAGTGAAGAATTAACATTTGAATTTAAAAAACAAAAAATTGAATATGCACAAAAATTGAATATTTCCGTTCAAAATAAATTTTTAGATAAAAATAAAATTAAATTTTATTTAGAACAGTTCAATACTTCAAGAACTTTAGAAAATAAATGTGCCTCATTTTTAGGTTATCATATAAGCCCTTGTGTTGATAAACAATCCTGTTTGTTTGCTTGTCGTTCAATACCATTATGTTCTGGAATGAGTAACAGTGAAATATTTTTAGATTTCTCAAAATTCGTTTACATTAATAGAATGGAATTAAATCAATTATATTTAGATTGTTATGCTCTTGAAACAGAAAATATTTCTGAGTATAAAAAATGTATAATGGAAATATATGGGAAAGCAAAAGAGATTGAATCTTCACCTCTTTTCGGTACTTGTCCTACTTGTTTAGGGGTATGTGAAGAAACAAATTATTCTTACAATTCTTTAGATAAAATTTTAATTTTATTAAATGATTATGAAAAAGTTATTTCGTCTAATGTAACAGCAGATATTTCCGAATATAATGATGAAGCAGATAAATTAAATTCCCTTTTAGAAAAGAATAATAAAATAAATGAAAAAGTTTCATATTCTAAAAAAGAAGTTCAAGATTTGATTTATATGCATAATGATTATGAAATAATTTCCGAACAAGAAATTAAACTAATTAATAATGAAATAGAAGAGATTTTAAAAAATATTACTTTATATAACGAAATGAATTGTACAAGTAATTATGAAAGATTTTTGAGTTTAAATCATTTCAATGGGGAATTAACCAGTTGTTTAATGAGTACTGAAATAGAACATATTAATTCCAGTTCTTGTGAAGGGTGTAAAGAACCTGATTTCCTTTTCATAATAATAAGTTGTTTAGTTATAATTGTATTATTTTTCCTTTATAAAAAATTAAAATTATGAAAAAATATCATTTATATATTCTCTCTTTTTCCTATTTTCTTCTACTTCTTCAAATTCTAAATTAATTTTTTCTTCAACTTCATCAAAAAATGAATTTATATCACTTGGAATTTCATAATCTTCTGTTTCATTTTCATCATTTTTAATTTTATTTTCTTCTACATATTTTTTATCAACATTTTCATTAATTATTCCTACCATGTTTGAAGGTGTTAATATAATTTCACAACCACAATGTGTACATTTAGTATTCATTTTTATACCATTCAATTCCACATTTTTTAATTTTAACGCAAATTCAATTCCGTTTTTACAGGAAGGACATTTAATTTTCTTTTCAATGTATATTTCCTCATCCATACTAAAAACCTCTATTCAATACTTATCCAATTACCTTCAATTGGTTTTATTCCTTTTTTACTTTCCATCATGAAATCAACTAAATCCCTTCTGTCACTCCAATAAACAGGCATAATTTTTTTGAAAAGTAATTTTTCACTCATTCTTGAAACTTGTACAACGCCCATGGTTTCCATTCCCCTAATGGGTAAAATACCTAAATCTGCTCTAACTTTATAAAGTTCTTCCATTTCATATGTGTCTCCGGCGTGGTATAAAGATTCCTTTTCACCTTTAACTAAATAGGAAACAGCATATTTTGATTGAGGGTGTTGTGCGTTTATACATACTATTTCAAAACCATTTAGTTCAAATCTATCTCCCCTCTTAACATCACTCTTATACAACGAATTAATCTCTAAAACATCTAAAATATGTTTTGGAGCAACAACGTAAGGCCTATATTTCTGAAATAATTCTTCAACTAATTTTTTATCAAAATGTTCTTTATGTTCGTGTGTTATAAATATTATTTTCAAATTCTTACTTTCTCTAACGATTTTATCCAAACTAACATCTTTTTGAATAGGATCGATTGCTATAGTTCCCTCTCTCATAGAGGCTAGTATACCGCTTTCACCGAGAAATAATATGTTCATAATATCACTTTAAATAATTTTTCTGTTATATTAAATTATGCGTAAATTCTTTTTATTCTTATGCTTATTTCTATGTTTGAGCAGTATTACTTTTAGTGCCTTTAGTTATGAAAAAAGTGAAATTAAAATTTATTTAAATAATGAGGGTGGTGCTCACATTGTTGAAAAAATAACTTTACGTATTAATGATACAGAATCCATGGAGATATATGATAAAAACATGGCAATAACCAATGACATTACAAGCTGGAAAAGTCGTACAGGTATAAGTGATATTAAGTATAATGTTAATACAAATTACGTTAGTATTTCAAATTTACGTGTAACTCCTCAACCTAAAATCAGATTAAGTTTAATCAATCCCCAATATGAAGGTATTTTAGAAATTGAATATGATGTTAAGGGGATTACAGAAGTAGAATTAACTAAAGCACGTACCTACCAGTATAAATTTAAGAAGGAAGCATTAAGTTTTACAAGCACTGATGGAAAGAGGATAATTCTTAATGAAAATAGGCATTTGTATATATACATACCAGACGATTCAGTTATTGATTCTATTGATCCTAAGCCACAAAATATTGATGTTCTATACCCTTCTCAGAAGGAATTCTATTGGAGAGGACAAACCACACTTGAAAATTTTAATTTTGTATTTATTGATGAGATCTCCATGAGAGAAGAAGTTGAATTCTATTTTAAAGATTTATTAAACAATTCAATTTTATTCATTAATTCTGATGGTGGATTTTATTTAGGTATAATTATTGGTATTTTCATCGTTACTTTTCTAATAGTTAAGTCAAAAATCCCTTCAAATTAAATATAGTTTTTTAAATATTTTCATCGATATACCTTTACTAATAATCAGTAGTATAGGAGTGAGTTATCATGCGTAAGAGTTTAAGCGGTCGTAATTATATTGAATCAAATCGTTGTGGATTTAATTCAAGTAAAATAACAAAAAATTGTGATGTTCGTAATACAATTAACGATTTAAAATTATCTTCTTCTGAAAGAAGAGCAGATATGTGGGTCAATTTGGTTAATACAAGGGAAGGTAAAGATGTTTTTAGAAGTTTACTTGTTTCCCAATCGACTAATTATAGACCATTAAAAATGGAAGCTCTTTTTGCAATGCAACTTATGGGTAATGATGGTATTACTATAATGAAAGATGCATATTATAATACTGATTCTTGGACGAGGTCCCAACTTGTAGGGATTTTTTCCACTCTTAAAAATGATGTTGTTGTTAATGAATTGGTAACTGCTGTTAACGATAAAACAATTATTGCTGAAAAGAGAATTCTTGCTTTAAATTCTTTATCATATGCTTCTCCTAACCATTTTAATAAAATATTGAAATTACTTGATAGTAAAGATCCTTCTGTTCGTTCACGTGTAGCTAAAATGGTAGGTAAAAATAAAATTCAACAAGGTTATGATAAATTAAAACAAATGCTTGTTACTGAAAAGGAATTTGGTGTTCTTTCTTCTGTAATTGAAGCGTTAAATGATTATGGTGAAGCTATTACTATTGAACA
>CAYOAB010000049.1:0-5878 GCA_964401875.1 Microcaldota archaeon | reverse complement strand
GAAAAGGTCATAAAGAAAAAAGCTTAGGATCAGGGTTCAAATCCCTGCTATCGCACTCTTTTTTTAAAAATTTAAATTAGAAATGGGACCACCCAGATTAGCCCTTTCTCGAGACCTGTGGGTCTGCGTGAAAGCCCTAGGGGAAAGAAAAAATAAAATAAATAAAAATATTAAAAAAAAGATGGGACCACCCAGATTTTCAATTCTCAACATTCGGACTTGTCCGAACTTTTGGGTTGAGCCTTTTCACGCGGACACCGATGTTGAGATACTTTGGTGTTCTCGGGAAAAGGTCATTTGAACTGGGATCACTAGCTCCCGAAGCTAATAGCATACCAGGTTAGCCCATAGTCCCCTAAGTTTCACTTTAATTAAAATCAATTTAATTTATATGTTTTAGAAAATCTTTCAATATTTCCCCTTGGTTGAAGGCCAAATCTAATTTATTTATTTCTTTTATGTTAAACCATTTATACTCACTACTTTCCTCATTCAATTTTATTTGGCCTTTTATTTTCCCGTAAAAGTATACGGCCAACACGGAATTAACAACATATGATTTAAAATAATGAAATTCAGTAATATCACAATTCGTTTCTTCTTTAATTTCTCTGTGTAAGGCCCCTTCCAAACTTTCGTTTTGTTCAACGCTACCACCGGGAACTCCCCACTTTCCAGGTTCAACATCTTCATTAATATTTCTTTTGGCCAGATAAATTTCATTTTTGTCATTGAGTATTATGAGGTTAACAGCAACAAACATACTATTATTTAAACACAAAACTTATATAATGTATATTCAAATATAGATTTTCAACCCAATAATCTATATCAAGATATAGGTTTTTAACCTTTTATGTTATAAATTATATGTGGTTCAAATGGAATTTTCAGATTTATCTATACAAAATCCTTGGTGGAATGACTTAAACGCAATATTTAATGATTCAAAAATAATGGATGTAGAAAAATCAAAAATTAAATGGACTCCGAGGATGAAAAAATATTTACATTTAAACAACGATGTAGTATATTTACTTAGAGGACCAAGACAAGTAGGTAAAACTACACTTTGTAAGATAATAGTTAAAGAAGAATTACAAAAAAGAAAACCTTGTGACATTTTTTACTTTACTTGTGATTTAGTCTCTTCAAATAATGAATTAAAAGAAATAATAGAATTATACCTTAAATGGTCTTTAAGTCAATCAAAAGAAAAAAAAATAATTATATTAGATGAAATTTCAAGAATAAAAAACTGGGAACTTACAATTAAGTACATTAACGATGTTTATTCAATTAGTGGAAAAACATACATATTAACAGGTTCTTCCTCATGGGATTTAAAACATAGTATAGAAAGGTTACCTGGGAGAAAGGGAGAACTTCAAGGGGAACAAAATCATAAAATATTATTACCTATGAAATTTTCAGAATATGTTGAGATAATTGATCCTAACATTAATAGTAAATTAATTGAAATGAATCTTAAAAATAATGAAATTAGAGTAGAAGCATTCAATGAGATAATTTCAGGAAATTCTGACAAATGGATTAATCCCTTATTACCTTACCAAGAAAAATTAAATGTTCTTTTAGATGAATATTTAATCCATGGAGGTATAATGAATGCGGTTAATCAGTATAAGGAAAATACAAAAATTGAAAATACTGTCTATGAAATGTATTTACAATATTTAATCGGTGATATGATTAAAATGGGTAAAAATGAAATCATAACAAAAAAAATATTAACCTCTGTTATAAATCATAAAGGAAAATTAGTTGGTTGGGAAGATATTTCAAAACAAATGGATATCTCTTCTACTATTACCATAACAGAATATGTAGAAATGTTATCAGCATTATTTGTGTTAAATGTGTACCATGCATTTGATCAAAATTTGAAACAACCTAAATATAAAGCAAAAAAGAAAATACAAATACCCAATCCATTTTTTTTCCATGCAATAAAAAATTATGTTGAAAATCCCGGTGCCAATTATTACGCTAACACGATTAATTTTGTTATGTCAGAAAATAAATCATTATTAATAGAATCTCTTTGTGGTGATCATTTTTCAAGAATGGCCTACAATCACGCTCCAACAGATTTATATAATCAATCCGAATCTGTATTTTACGTTAAAAATTCTAAAGGTGAATCAATTGATTTCATAATTAAATTAAATGGAAAAATGGTGCCTGTGGAAGTAAAATATCAAAATCAAATAAAAAAAAGTGATTATAATAATATAAGAAAATTCAAAACAGGTATAATCGCATCTAAAAATACATATGAACATTTAGATAATTATGTTTCAATTCCCATATCCATTTTACTTTTATTTGTTTGATCATTTATATTTTTGTATTTCATCAATTAGATTATCACTTTTAATTTTCTCTTTTAGATATTTACTTTTTCTTTCAATTTCCTTTTCAATAACCTTCTCTTCAAGGCCGTTTGAATATGCGAGATCTTCAATAATTTTAGATTTGGCCATGGTTTTTACAATTCTACCCAACTTAGGATCAAGTTTAAATATTGGCCTAATTTGAATAGAATTATTAATTTCTACAAGTTCACAAATCTCAAACACTCTTCTTATTTCTATACTTTTATTTCCATCACCATTGAATTGTAAATACCTTTTCTGTATAACAATTAAATCAATTGAAAGAATATCACTGGGAATAATTTCATTATAACGCATACGTGAAATTAACTCTTTAGTATTGTTTGCGTGCATCGTAGCATAACACCCGCGCGCTTGCCCAGTGTTCATACTTTCAATCATTGCACGTATTTCTTGTTTAGTTCTCACTTCACCAATAATTACCCTGTCCGGCCTCATTCTTAAACTATCTTCAATCAATTCTTTCATTCCAATTTCTATATTAGAATTTGTTTTCATTTTGATTACATGTGAATGTGGAATTTGAATTTCCGGTGTCTCTTCAAGTAATATTATTCTTTCATTTAAATCAATAAAACTGAACAATGCATTAAGTGTAGTTGTTTTACCTGCAGCAGTATTACCACAAATTATAACATTCTTATCATTCTGAAAAACTGTCCATAAAAAGGCAAGTGATTCATAAGTGTATCCTATTTTAATTAAATCCTTAACATCAATTGGTTTTTGCCTAAACTTTCTAATAGTAACTTCAAGTTCAGAAACAGGTTCAATTGTGGCATGCATTCTTGAACCATCCGGTAGAATTGCATTTAATCGAGGGTTTTGTAATGTAATTCTACGTCCAATCTTACGTGCCATTTTATTTATAATGTCAATCAGATTCTCACGTTCCGTGAACATAACATTAGTGTCTAACCATCCCTTTTCACGTATGAAAACGTAAATTGGTTTATTCAATCCAATTATTGCAATCTCTTCAAGTGAATCATCTTCAAGTATATCTGTGAGTGGTCCGTACCCAAAAGTAGCTTGAAACACATATTTTTCTAAATATTCTCTTTGTTCATCTTCCACAATAATTTTATTTTTTTCTAAATTTTTTTTCAAAATAAGTGAGATTATTTCTCTAGCTCTATTTTCATTAATGTTACTTTCATCTTTAGCAAATTCACTAAATTCTACACAAATTTTTCCAACCAATATTAATTCTTCATCACTTAAATTAGGCAAATCATTGATTTTATAATTTCCATTTTTTATAACTTTCCATCCAATGAAATTTGTCATTTACCAAACCTTCTATGCCTATTATTAAAATCTTCTATTATAGTTTCAAAATCTTCCTTACTGAATTCCGGCCATAACTTATAAACAAAAAACAATTCACTATACCCACTTTGTAATGGGAATAACCCAGATAAACGTGCTTCACCTGAAGTTCTTATTATAATATCTGGATTGGGAAGTTCACCTGTCCATAACCTTTTCAAGATTTCTTCTTCGTTAATTTCATTTATTTTATTATTCTTATAATCTTCCGCAACTTTTTTAACACAATCAAAAACTTCATCTTTCCCCCCATAATTTAAGAGGATATTAACGAAAACTTCATTATTATTTTTAGTTTCATTTTCAACTTCTTTAATTTTTTTAATAAGATTTTCAGGTAATTTTTTAATATTTCCATAAAATTTTAATTTGATTTTAGGTCCATTTTTTTGTTCAAATAATCGTTTTAATAAAACTGAAAATTTAAAGTCAAACAATTTCATAAGTTCTTCAATTTCTTCCTTATCTCTCTTATTATTATCCGTTGAAAATCCCCAGAAACTTATATGTTTAATTTTATGTTCGTGGGCCCATTTTGCAACCTCTTCAATCTTATCAATTCCGACTTTATGTCCTTCAATTGTTTGTTTACCATGTTTTCTCGCCCATCTCCTATTACCATCTGGAATGATTGCAATGTGAACTATTTGTTTATCTGAAATATTTTGTGACATAATCTAAATCACCCGTGTTAATTATCATTTTTTGTAGACCAAAATAATTTCCCAATTTAAGGAAATTACTAAGTATATTATCATCTAATAAATTATATGTCTTTCTTATTGTTTTATGTATATTTAATACCCTTTTGTACTCATTCACTTCTTTTTCATAATCATTTATCTTATTATTAATTATACACTCTGCCGCGGTGCGCGCAGATTTAGTTGCGAAATAAACTCCACCTCCAGTGGTAGCTTTAGTAAACCCCGCAGCATCACCTATTAATAATACCTTTTCATTTACAATTTTTTTTCTCATTTGTAAAGGAATAATTCCTCCAAAACTTTCAATTTTTTTATGATTTGTAATTCCACTCTCTTCAATTAAAGTATTTTGTGTTTTATTAAAATTAATTTTTTTATTTGAACCGAAACCTACTATTGCACGTCCATTTTCAAGAGGCATTTTCCATCCAAAAAACCCAGGGTATTTTTTGTTTGATAAAAAAACACTAATCATATTATCATTAACAATTTCTTTTGATTCTATTATTTCCTGATATCCTATAACAGTTTCATTTATGTCTCCCATTTTTTCAATTTTAGCAATTGTTGAATTTACTCCATCTGCACCAACAATAATATTACTTTCATAATGTTCTCTTTTAGTAATTTTTTTATTTTGGAAAACAACACCACCTTCTTTCATTGCGTTATCATAATATAATTCATCAAGTTTAATTCTGTCCACAGCATAAGTTTGAACTTCCTTTTTTCTTATTTCATATTCTTTTTTATTTGGACATATTATTCTTGCACCATAAAATTCATTTAATATACTTTTTTTATAATTAAAACCACTTTCTTCCATACCTTTAATTGAAATGTGACCTGTACAATGTTTAGGAATTCCGATTTTATTATCTTCCTCACTTAATAAAACGTTAAGATTATTTTTAGCTAAATTATATGCACAATAGCTACCACTTACTCCAGCACCAACTACATGTACATCGTATTTCATTTTATACCTCACTCATAATATATACGTGAATCGCACCCTTGTGGGTTAGCTATTTGTCCAGAAGCAACAAGTTTAACATACCCTAAGAAAGGTAAACTGAATAGAGATTTGCCCTTAATTTGATTCTCATTAACTATAGAATTCGTAATTTTATTTTTCGAATCATATATTTGTACATCAAATTGTGGATTATTATCTCCTTTGATAAGATAATATGTAGAATCATTTTCTACATTAATTTTTACAATTCCTCTATGAATTATATCTCCTACTAATGAGAAAATATCTGTTGGTTTAGGTCTATAAACAACAATGTCCCCTTCCTTTTTTGTTGCATCAAAATATTTATTTTTAATTGTAACACCGTGTGTACAAACAACTTTTTCATTTATATTATTTGTTACTTGATTACAATATCCACAATCATATTTTATTATTTC
>CAYOAB010000048.1:0-6321 GCA_964401875.1 Microcaldota archaeon | reverse complement strand
AGCACCTAAAACTGCATGATCTGTTGCACCTGTTGAATCCATATCCTCTTTCACACGGGCAATATCGTGGAGAAGTGCTGCGGCCTTTATAACTTCTAAATCAACGTTTTCACCCTCGGAGAGTTTTAAACATAAATTATAAACTCTATCAATATGATCTATATTATGTGCCGAACATTGGAGTTCTTTAACCACTATATCTCTTATCGTCTTAAAAGGGTCTTCCATGAGGTAAATTACTCTAAAAAGGTTTAAAAAACTCCTTTACTTATATGAACCTTACATTTACAAAATAATGATTATAAGGTGAAAATATGGCAAATACAAGAAATCAAGAAGGTATGCCCGAAGGAACTACTAGAACAGTAGGCCGTGACGCACAGAGGATGAACATTGCTGTTGCTTACGCTGTGGCAAGCGCAGTGAGAACTACGCTCGGCCCAAAAGGTATGGATAAAATGTTAGTTAGTGACTTAGGTGACGTTATAATTACAAACGATGGTGCAACAATTTTAGAGGAAATGAATTTGGAACACCCTGCAGGTAAACTTGTAGTTGAAGTTGCTAAAGCACAGGATAAAGAAGTTGGTGATGGAACAACTACCGCTGCAGCAATTGCAGGTGATTTACTTAAAAACGCATCTGAACTTTTAGATCAAAATATACATGCAAGCACAATTGTTAAAGGTTATAAAATGGCATCACAAAAAGCCATTTCAATATTACCTGAAATAGCAGATAAAATTTCAATAGGAGATAAGGAAAATTTAAACAAAATAGCTGCAGTTTCTTTAGGTTCAAAAAGTGCAGGAGTGGGTAACTCTAAAGAGTTCTTAGCTAATTTAGTGGTAGATGCAATAACAATGGTTGCAAATCAAGATAATGGACATATTGTAGTGGACACAGACCAAATTAAACTTGAAAAGAAAGAAGGTGGAAGCACAGATAATACAAGTTTAATTAGAGGTATTGTTGTGGATAAAGAAATGGTTCACAGTGGTATGCCTAAAAATATTAAAGACGCAAAAGTTTTACTTATGGACGTTGCACTTGAAATTGATAAACCCGAAACTGATACAAAGATTGAAATTACATCACCAGCACAATTGAGTGCTTTCCTTAAACAGGAAGAAAATATGTTAAAAGAGATGGTAGATAAAATTTCAAAAAGTGGTGCAAATGTTTTATTTTGTCAAAAAGGTATTGATGATGTTGCACAACATTTCTTGGCAAAAAATAATATTGCAGCAGTTAGAAGAGTTAAAAAGAGTGACTTAGAAAAATTGGCCAAAGCAACAAGTGCAAGGATAATTACAAGTTTTGATGACATCGCAGAAAGTGATTTAGGTTTTGCAGGTAACGTAACAGAAAAGAAAATTGCGGGGGAAGCTATGGTTTTCGTTGAAAATTGTAAAAATCCTAAGAGCGTTACACTTTTCATTAGAGGTGGAAGTGAACACGTAGTTAACGAAGTTGAAAGAGCAATTAAAGATGCAATAGGTTCAGTTACAAGTGCAGTTGAAGTTGGTTATTATGTCTCCGGTGGTGGAAGTACAGAAATTGAAGTTGCAGAAAGATTAAGATTATACGCGCGTGAAACAGGTGGAAGAGAACAACTTGCAATAGAAGCGTTCGCAAAATCATTAGAGATTATTCCGAAAACTTTAGCTGAAAGTGCAGGTATGGATTTAATTGATACTGTGGTTTCCTTGAGAGCTAAACATAATGAGAATTTGAAATGGCATGGTGTTGATGTTTATGAAGGGAAAATTAAGGATATGAAAGCATTAGGAGTAATTGAACCCATGAAAACTAAAAGACAGGCCATATCAAGTGCATCAGAAGCAGCAGAAATGATTTTGAGAATTGATGATGTAATAGCAAGTAGATCTAAACCACAAATGCCAAGCGGCATGGGTGGTGGTATGGGAGATTATTAATTTATAGCCAGCGAGCTCAAGGGGGTTAAGGGGGTCCCACCCCCTTCCCGTGGCGTCGCGGCGGAACGCGACAGTAGATCTAAACCACAAATGCCAAGCGGCATGGGTGGTGGTATGGGAAACTACTAATTTTTTATTTTTAATTTATCATTCCAATTTTTTATTACCTTTATGGAATAGAGCTACTATTATGGTTATAACCATTATGACTACAATAGCAGGGGAAAATATGTAATATTCAGCACCCATTAATTCAACATTAATTACATCCATCATAGCTAAGATGTTAAAAGACATGTGTGCTAAAAGTGAAACGAATATGGCCATTATATAAGTTGAAAATCTATTTTTACCTGTTATCTCTTTATTTTTTCCTATGATTATACCACCGAAAGTTGAGAAAGAAGCATGGGCCAAAGTATTGTAGAAAACCCTAAACAAAAGAAGTTCTAAAGAGAAAAATGGAATTTTAGTTATAATAAAGAAAATATTTTCAAGTAATGCAAAACCACAACCTATTGAAAAACCTGTTGCTATACCATCATAAACATCATTGAATCTTTTTCTTTCGGCTAAAATGTAAATACCTGTCACCTTTAATACTTCTTCAATAACTGGAGCTATTATGAAAACTAAAAGTAAACCAATTTCAAAACCAGTAAGTGATTGTAAGAATAAATTCAAAATAGTGTTAAGAAAATAAGCAAACACCGCACACATTAAACCGAAAGAAATACCTCCCATAACATATTTGAGAGTTTCAATGTATTTTTTGTTACCATACCAAACCATTAAAGGAAAAATAATTGAAGAAAAAATAATTATAATAAAAGAGAAAAATAACCATTCAAAAACTAATGTTAAATCATTAATAGTAAAAATAAATGAAATTATGAAAAGTAAACCTATGGACAATGAAAGTAACCAAAATAAAGGATGTAAAAGAATGAAACCTGCTTCCTCTTTAACATTATTTAATTCAGTTTTAGGAAATATTAAATTACGTAAAGCAATATAAACAGAACTTTTTATGGAACTAAGTATAATAACCACAAGTATTGTGGCCATAATCATTGATACTATAATACCTATTCCGAAATAATCCATACATAAAATATTTACCGGAAGTTTTTAATAAAGTATTTTTCTTAATATTAAACATGACAGATTATGAAATGAAAAAAATTGAAGAATATGTATGGGAAATACCTAAAAAGGAAGGTATGAACGTTCCCGTTAAGATATATTCATCAGATAAATTAATTGAACCTATTAAAGAAGGTAGAACAATTCAACAAATAATTAATGCAACAAGTTTACCTGGGATTGTACGTTCCGCTTACGTTATGCCGGACGGGCATGAAGGGTACGGATTTCCAATAGGTGGAGTGGCCGCATTCAGTGATGAGGATGGAATTGTTTCTCCCGGTTTGGTAGGTTATGATGTGAATTGCGGAGTGAGAATGATTAGAACTAATTTAATTTACAATGAAGTTGAACCTAAACTTAAAGAACTTGTAAATTCAATATTTAACAATTGCCCTTCAGGAGTTGGAAGTAAAGGTAAATTAAGATTAGAAAATAAACAACTTGATGAAGTTTTAGTTTCAGGAGTTAACTGGGCAGTTGAGAATGGATATGCTTGGAAAAAGGATGTTGAAAGAATTGAGGAAAAAGGTTGTATGGAAAACGCAGACCCAGATAAAGTTAGTGATTTAGCTATGAAGAGAGGTAGGCCACAACTTGGGACAGTAGGTTCAGGTAATCATTTCATGGAAATTCAGGAAGTAAATGAAATTATGAACGAGGAAACAGCAAAGAAATTTGGATTATTTAAAGGACAACTTGTTATAATGATTCATATGGGTTCCCGTGGGTTAGGACATCAAGTTGCATCAGATTATATTAGAACATTTAGTGAATACGCACAAAAAAATTCAATCAATTTAGTTGATAGAGAACTTGTTTATGCACCGGTTAAATCAAAAGAGGGTGAAGATTATATTCAAGCAATGAACTGTGCAGTTAATTATGCTTTCACTAATAGGCAATTGCTTACACATTGGGTACGTGAATCATTTTCAAAAGTTTTAGAAACGACACCAGAAGATTTAGAAATGGATATTATTTATGATGTTGCACATAACATTGCAAAAAGAGAAAAACATGTAATTGATTTTGAAACTATGGAGAAAGATTATGTTTGGGTGCACAGGAAAGGAGCAACACGTGCAATGCCTAAAGATAGAGAAGAAGTTCCTTCAATTTATAGAAGTGTTGGGCAACCTGTTCTTATACCTGGTAGTATGGGCACTGCAAGTTACATTTTATGTGGAACAGAAAAATCAGCGGAACCATTTCATTCAGTATGTCACGGTGCAGGAAGAATGTTGAGCAGGCATCAAGCAATTAACACATTATCACCTAAATCGGTTAGAGACGCGTTACAGGGTAAAGGTATTTACATTAAAACTGAAGGCCATGAAACAATTTCAGAAGAGGCCCCAGAGGCATATAAAGATATAGATGATGTTATTGATAGTGTCAGAGGAGCAGGATTGGCAAATGTTGTTGCTAAAATGAAACCTAAAGGAGTAGTAAAAGGATAAAGTATAATAATATGTTTAAACAAATTTTCATTATATGTATTTTATTTTTAAGGCTCCTCGTTGGTTGGAAAAAACAGAAAAAAAGACTGAACTTTTAAGTGAAAAGTGTAGATTTTGTTTCAACAAAGAGGAGGTTTTACATGAAACACGTTTTTTTGAAATACTTAAAGCTAAATACCCTTACGCACCACAACATCTAATTATAATTCCAAAAACACATATACCTTCATTACATTTTCTTAATGATGAAATGTTTAACGATTTATTTGAATTAATTAAGAAAACTAAAACGAAAGATTTATGTTACATGGCAAATTATAATTATATAGCAGGACAAACTTTACCACATTTACATATACACCTAATTGGAGAATTAGCAAGAAATGAATTTAAAAGAAAACTGGAATCACCTAATTTGTTTTACGATCCATTAAGTTATCCTATAATACATGAGGCGGGATTGAAACCACACATGAATGAAAATGGACTCGTTTTTTATTTTGAAAAAATGTCTCAAAAAGAAATAAATTCAATTTTCTCTGAACTTGAATGGGCAACTAAAAAAATATTTGAAGGTAAGAATAAATATCATAAATTAACAGAATATGGTATGAAACATTCATTAGTAAAAAGTTTATCTTACCTCTACGGATTATCACTTGAAAAAATGAATAGTGTAGATTATTTGATTAATGAAAGGTTTGGTGGTTTTGGAATTAATTGGCATTTGAATTATATTTATCAACATTACATTATGACAATTGTGCCACGTGCAACACTCTTAAAAAAAGAGGATGAAAGTATTAGATGGGGAGCACTTGAAATGTTTTATAATGCACAACTTATAAGGGAAAAGTTTACCGAAGAAGAAATCAAGGAATGGGAAAAACAGGAAAGTAAATTTATTGAACTTATTCTTAAAAACATTTAATTTTTCTATTTCCTTCTCTAATTATTTTTTTATTCACTAAATCAATTATAGTCGAAGGTTTACTTGCTCTTCCAAAACTTTTATGTTTTAAGTTTGGGAATTTTTCTTTTAACTCTTTGAAATTTAATGGTTTTTGACCTGAAATATTTGCACTTGTTGAAACTAACATTCCTGTTTTTTTAATGAATTGTCTTGCCTTTTTATTAGAAGGAATTCTTACACATATTTTACCATTTTTAACTAAATATTTATTTTTAATTTTACTTTTTAAAAGTAATGAAACACCATAAAATTTTTCTGTTTTATACTTTTTTTCAATGTGTGCAATTTTTTCAATTTCTTTAAAACTTGAAACTAAAAGAATGAATGGTTTATTTTTTTCTCTTTTTTTTAATTTAATTATTTTATTTATTGAATTTGAATCATTAAATTTACAAGAGAAACCCCAAATTGTATCGGGCCTAAACAAAAACACAGAATCAAACATTAAATAAAATAGAATACAAATGTTTTTTAACATTTAACTTGTTAAATAACTTATACGCACCCATAGTATAGCCTGGATAGTATACGGCCCTGCGACACTGATGGAAGGGGGAGGGCCCCCTTCCCTCGTGTGTTATCTTATCTTTTTCGTGAGAAAAAGTAAGACGCCGTACGCTTCGCGTACGAGCGTGCACCTAATCCCTTGTTGTGGTTAGGGTACTTAAATGGAAAGGCTGTGGGAGGGGTTCAAATCACTGCGGAAGAGGGGGGCGCCCCTCTTCCCCGTGTGTTCTGCCCCATCACCCCCATACGGTGGTGATAGGATGAATTTGAAAATCCCCTTGGGTGCGTACTT
>CAYOAB010000047.1:0-6334 GCA_964401875.1 Microcaldota archaeon | reverse complement strand
ATATTAATTTAATACGTTTAGAAAAGATAACGAAAATTAATCCTAACGAAATAAACATAAGTAGAATAACAGAAAAAGACTTTAATGAAGCACAATATCAGTTATTAAATATACCTTTTAACGATGAAAGATTTGAAGAAATTTATAGCAACAACGATAAGAGAATGTTTGAATGAAAGTGTAAACATTTTAACTGATTATATTAATATTGGCGGTAAAAAATATTCAACAAAAAATTCAAATGGTGAACATATATCAAAAGATATGGAATCTATTATTAATTTCTACAAATGGTTTGGTAACTCAAAAACTGTTGATTCACAAAAAAGACCGATAATTTATTATCATGTATCAAATAGTAAGTTTAATGAATTTACACCAAGTAGATTTGGTAAAATGGGTAGTGGTATATATTTTACTTCAATTTATAATGATATAAAAATACATAATAAAAGTGGTGGTTCTGTTATTTATGAATGTTATTTGAAAATTGAAAACCCATTGGAAATTGAAAATCCGTTTTCAAAACGTAATGATAATAATGATGGTATTTTTGCATTTAAAGGCAAATCTGGTGAAGAAATTAAAGTATATGAATCAACCCAAATAAAATCAATTGAAAATGATGGTAGTTTCGATATTAATGATTCTAATATTTATTCGTAACCATCAATCGAAACACTTCCATAGTATTGGTGCTAACGTCCGCAGGTATGTTTAGTGTCTGATTTAGAATTACAAAAATTTCAAAATACAAATACCGATGAAAAAAGAACAGAACTTACAAACCGCAGAAACACAGGCATTAAATATACCTGTTGTTATAGCCCGTTTAATGTTTTGGGTAACTTTCAAAAAAGTACCAAAGAAACAATTCGGCAGATGTGTAACCTGTGCAGCCAATGAAATATGTTATAAAATAAAGGTGTGTAAATGCAGTGATGAACAACAATACGACCTTCGCCTAAATGGGCTATAACTATTATATATAAAAAACCATAGGTAATTAGTTAATTTACTATAAGTTATAAATTAAAATATAAAGATTCGTTTTAAAACCTTATTAAAATTTGTTTGGTACTGAAAATATTCATATCTTTAGCGTATAGAAATTAAATAATTAATCATTTTAAAATTTAAAATATTATGAGAGCAAAAGACATTTCAATCGCAGGAGTAATTAACAAAGTAAGTAACGCAGCTAAAAATACTAACATTGAATTAGTATCGTTAACTGAAGTTAAAATGAACAAAACAGGTAAAGATGAAAACGGTAATAAAATACCTAATCCGTATTTTGGTTGTATTCAAAAACGTTCACACGTAGTAGGTGAAATTAAATACAACTATATGGACCTTGTTAATCGTCAACGTATAAACGAAGGAAAAGAAGCAACATTTGTTCCAAGTGAAAGAGTGTGGGGAGATTCAGATGGTGCTTTAGTTTCAAAACCAGATGGTGCAATTTACTTAAACGTACGTGTAATAAAATCAAATAAAACAGATTATTTTTACAACGGAAATCCAATTGAAAAAAGTAAAATAGAAGCCTTTTTACCTTCTTCTAATTCTTCTAGTTCAAAAGAAAAACAGGGAGTAAAAGAAGAAATCATTGTACGAACTTACAAATTAGCATCTATTCAACAAATTAAATTAGGTGCAACAATGTATACTGTAAAATAATAGTATAACACATAAAATAATAGAAAGGAATAAGTAGAAATATTTATTCCTTTTTTGTTTAAACAGTTTGGTTGGTACTGAAAAATATTATATCTTTAGTGTATAGAAATTAAATAACAATATTAACCTTAAAACATTTAGAAAAGATGGTTGATCAAAAAATTAAAAATATTCTTGCAAAAAACGGTGTATGTACTATAAAAAACGAAGTTGAAGCTTCAACTAGGTGTTTAATGTATGGTCAAGGCATATGGTATGATATGTATTATAGTTGTGCGTATGCTATAGATAGTAAGATCGTTATATATCTTTCTATAGGTGGTAAAACAGCAGCAGGGTATTTTAAAACAGATGGACAAAACTATTGTGTTAGTATGCACGTTGAAGATAGAGAAAGAAGTTACACTAAAAGAGCATTGTTAGGTTGGACTTTAAATGATGTTTATGAAAATGTTTTAAAATTTCTTGAAGACATTTCATCATATAAAAGTAGTCAATTTGAGGAAGAATTTAAAAACTGCTACTCTCATTTAAAGGCAGTTCGTGGAACTCTATTCTCTCAAATAGAAAAAGAAGAAAGATTAAAAGAAGAGGAGGGAAAACTTAACAAACAAATAGAACAAGATTTGCAAAATTCTTTACTTATAAAAATTCTTTCTATAACTCAAAGTAAAAACGATAATTGTTTTTGTACAGAGTCAAGAAATAAATTTAAAAAAATAGCATCATTGATTCTTGAAGAAAAACCTGAATTGGTTAGGTTGGTTAAATAATTTATTATATCTTTAGCGTATAGAAATTAAATAAATAGATAAAGACATGAGAACAGCGAAATTAATTTGTGTAACTTCTGAAAACAATAATAAATTTTACAACATGGTTGAGAATACTGATGGTTCTATTTCAGTAGAATACGGAAGAGTAGGTTCAACTAAACAAACTGAACATTATCCTGTAGGAAAAAAATCGTGGGAAGGCATTATCAGATCTAAACTAAAAAAAGGTTATCAAGACATTACTAGTCTAAAAACTTCGTCTGACCAAGCAAATAATAATAATGATATTTTTAAAAACATTACTGATACAAAAGTAATAAGTTTAATGAAATATTTAATGGAGTGTTCTAAAAATATTGTTAAAACTAACTATCTTGTTACTACTGACGATGTTACTAAAAAACAATTAGAAGAAGCTCAAAAGTTAATTCATGAAACAATTCAATATTTACAGGTAGGAAAAAGTGTTAGTTCGTTAAATGCTATTTTAACTAAGTTATACACAGTTCTTCCTAGAAAGATGAAAAACGTTAAACATCACTTAGTTGATTCATTAAATACAAAATATGACGTTGATGATGTAAGAAAGTTAATTGATAACGAACAATCATTATTGTCAACTTTAGAATCTCAGGTTCTAGCAAATTCCCAAGCAACTGATATGTCAACAAATTCTAAAAATATTTTAGAAGAAATGGGTATAGAGGTTTCAATTGAAACTGATCAAAAAATGCTTGATAAAATTAATTACTTTTTAGGTACCAACAAACAATATTGTAAAAATATTTATAAAGTAATTAATCATTCTACTCAAAAAAGATTTGATGATCATTTGGCAAAAATGAGTAATAAAGAAACTATGCTTTTGTGGCATGGTTCGCGTAACGAAAATTGGCTCGGTATTCTCCAAAAAGGATTAATGGTTCGTCCTGCAAACGCAATTATTACAGGTGCAATGTTTGGAAACGGGATATATTTTGCAAATCGCTCTCAAAAAAGTTTAGGATATTCTTCTTTAAGTGGTTCATATTGGACAGGAGGAAATTCCAACAAAGGATTTTTAGCTTTATTTTCAGTGCATACAGGAAATTCTAAACAAATTTATAAACACGACTCTTCTTGTTATACATTACATAATTCTATTACCAAACAAGGATTTGATAGTGTTTTTGCTCATAAAGGTGCTGATTTGAGAAACGACGAAATAATTACCTACGATGTCGAAAAATCAACAATAAGTTATATAATTGAAATGGAGAAATAATTCTCCATTTTTTTGTTTGGTTGAATAATTTTATATATCTTTAGGTATAGAAATTAAATTAAACAATAAAACAATTTAGAAATTATGGCAGTTTATAGAGAAGGTTATACAGCACTAGAATTAATTTTATCACAAACAGTAAGAATATATAATGATGCTTGTGATACAGGTGTTCCTACTAAACAAGGAGATGCTATTTGGAACGCAGCTAAACAACTAGTTAAATGGTATGGTGATAAAAATACTCGTTCAGAAGAAAGATATTCAACAGGTAGAAGTTGTAAAAGTGACTTTACTTTAATAGATGAACGGGCTGTTTCCGATGAAAGAAAAACTATTGAAGAGGCAACTGAAAGATATTCAATTGAATTTGTTTCTTGTACAGATGGAAAGTGTAAAGGGTATGATGGTTATATTTTTGTTTGGAAAAAGTAGGTTAGTATTGAAAAATAATTTATCTTTAGCGTATAGAAATTTAAACAATCACTTTAAAACATTTAGAAATTATGACAACAATAACTCGTGAAACTTGTAATAAACAATGTGATGAATTACGTAATAATTTACGTACATTAATTATACAAACTGCAACAGATGGTTTACCTGAAGGGTATTATAACACTTTAACTACTGCAGATGATGATCCTGATAACGAAGTTTTTTCTAATACTATTCATTTTGAAGATAAAAAAAATTTTCAACAAAAAGAAAAAATTGTTGCAGGAATAAGTTTCGATAGACAAAATATTGAAGTAATAAGTAACGAAGGAGATTATGTTAGTATAGATAATATACAAGATGTTCACGATTTATTTCTTGTACATTATTTAATTGATCAAATAGTTAAAGATGTAGAAGAAATGCTTGAAGATGATGAAGAAAGTCAAGAGTAAGTAGGTTAGTATTGAAAAGTTTCTTATTTTTAGTTATATAAGAAGTTAGATAAAAAACATTTTAAAAAAAGATATGATAAAAGCAATCTTAGACGAAATCAAAAACGAAAATAGTACTAACCAAAAAATGGTTATTTTAGCAAAATATAAAGATAACGAACTTTTGAAAAGAGTTATATATATGGCTCATTCTCCTCGTGTTAAATTTTACATTAAACAAATCCCATACTGTGTTAATACAGAATGTGAAACTTTAGAGTGGGGATTAGATTCTTTAAAAGGGTTAAGTGAACGTAAAGTAACTGGACACGATGCTATTAATCATTTGAGAAATATTTTAAGTAGATTATCAAACGATGATAAATATGTTATTGAAAGAATAATTGGAAAAGATCTTAAAATAAACATGGGTGGGAATATTAACAAAGTGATTCCTAAGTTAATAGAAGAAACTCCATATATGGGTGCTAAGGCGTATTCTTTAAAATTAGCAAAAGCTTTTTTTGAAAAAGGAAAATCGTGTTATGGTGATATCAAAATGGATGGTAGGTATAATAATGCAATTATTTGTGATGGAGAAGTTGAATGTGTTTCTCGTCAAGGTGAACTTGTAATTCTTGATGATGCAAAATTTATAAAAGAATTAGCATTATTTCCAAATTGTGTTTTAAACGGTGAACTTACAATTCAAGGTGAAGCAAACAGAATGAAAGCAAATGGAATTGTAACTTCATTAATTGATATTACTAAAAAAAGAGATATTCGAACACCTCAAGAAACTGAAAAGAAAATTATAGCATTTGAAAAAGAAAATAATTGTACTTTTCAAGAAATGTTAGATAGAGTTGAATATACTGTTTGGGATACAATAAGTATTGAAGAATATCAAGATGCTAAATCTGATATTATTTACGAACAGCGTTGGAATAATCTTTTAAATATTTTAAAAGAAAAAGATTGTAAAATGGTTCAACCAGTTTATAAAAAAGAATTATTTTCTTTTGAAGATGCAATGACGTTTTTTCAAGAGTGTTTAAATAAAGGATTGGAAGGTATTATTCTCAAATCCAAAGATGGAAAATGGAAAGATGGTAAGCCAAATTATCAAGTAAAACTTAAACTTGAAATGGATGTTGATTTAGAAATTGTTGGTTTTAACTATGGTACAAAAGGTACTAAAAACGAAAAAGTTATTTCATCTTTAATATGTAAATCGTTGGATGGTATTTTAACGGCTGAACCGGGTGGTATGGATGAAAAAACGATGCAAGAGGTAACAAACTCTCAAGAAGAGTTGCTTGGTAAAATTGTTCATGTAAAATGTTGTGGTATAACCCAAGCTAATGGAAAATATTCTTTATTACATCCTCGTGTTGGTGATCAAAAATTCAGAGATGATAAAGTAGTTGCTGATACATTTCAACAAATAAAAGATAACGAGGATATGTGTAAAGGTTTGAAATAATAAGTAAAGTGTTTTAATTTCTATATTATTTAATTTCTAAATGTAAAAGGAGAGGTGAGTCATAACATTTCTCCTTTTTTTATTTGTTTGGTTGAATAAATTTATATATCTTTAGCGTATAGAAATTAAATAATTAATCAATCAACCTAAAACGTTTACAAATTATGTCTATAAAAAGTATTACAACTCAATTAAAGGAATTAAATAGATTAATAGTTTTAGGTGCACCACGAATGGTTACTACACCTAAAAC
>CAYOAB010000046.1:0-6465 GCA_964401875.1 Microcaldota archaeon | reverse complement strand
AGAGTACACGATTATGAAACCATGAACAATTCAATGAGTGTGATTGAACTTTCAATGTCTTTGAATAATTCAATTAAAAAATAGTTTATTATATTTTCTTTCTAATTCTTATTATGACAATTCAGCTTTATGATAATTTTGAAAAGTTCAAAATTAATGCAGAGAAGGTAGGTATAGAAGAAGATGTTGATGAATTATTAAGTGTTCATACTCCTATTTATCACCGTTATAAAAAATATTCAATTTTAGTTTTACCTATTTCAAATGAAGAAAATATTATTTCCATTATACATAAAAAAGGTTCATTCTCTTATCCCTCCATTCCTAAAATTGATAAGGAGTGGTTGAAAGAAATAGGTAACGGGCCTATCAGTGAAAACACTTTAGTTATTTTCAATATACTTGAACACATTATAAGTATATATGATATGGAATTTTTTGTTTTGAAAAGTAATTTAGCAACACTTAAAACAATTAATTTAAATACGCTTGAACAGATCCGAGTTGACATAAATATACTTCGTGAGAAAGTTGAAGATGTATTAAAAATTCTTATTAAATTTAAATCTAATAAAGATAGTTATATTAACGCAATGAGTATTGTTTATGATATTGATGTTTTAATTGCTGATGCAAATTACCTTTACGATATGCTTAAACTTTCTTTGAAAGAAATTAGTGTTCGTAGAAATAATTATGAAGTGGAAGTTTCAAAAGAACTTAATTCAAATATTGTCAAGTTAACTGAAATTATGTTAATTCTAACTATTTTAAGTATTATAATTTCAGTTCCAAACACAATTGCAACTATATTTGGTGTTGCTTCTCTTTCAGAATTAGTTCCTGCAAGCGGTATAATTCAATTAATTACAATTTCAACAATAATCTCCTTACTAATAACTTATGTATACTTTAGATTTATTTGGAGAAAATAATTTCTCCATTTTCAAATTCTCTTCTTTTCTGTATTGATTTTTCATTTTCTAAAATTGAACAAGTAATATTTCCACTTTTTTTCTCAACAATTAATTCAACAAATTCAAATATTTTCTTTGCTGGCCCATACTCTGTATACCCTTTATTTTTTATAATATAATTATTTCTCTCTCTAACATTCTCCATTATCTCCTGTTGTTCACTTAAAATTAATTTTTCACCATGAATACCTTCTATTTCAATTTCCTTACCACTCTCGTTAAATATTCTACTCTTATCTAATTCTCCTCCGAAACCAAAACAATTTTCTTTCCCAAATTTTAAAGCAACAATTTCATTTATTCTATCAACCGGATTTGTAATTGTAATTATTTTTCCTTTATATCCACTTATTTTTTCCAAAACACTTTCAATTATTTTCTTATTAATTTCAAACAAATCTTCTCTTGTTTGATTTTCTTTTCTTTGTACACCTGCACAAATAACAATTAACTCACATTCTTTCATATCTTCAATTTTTTTTATTTCAACTTTTTTATTGAATGCATCTTCTAAATCTAATATTTGTGCCTTCAAATATTCTTCATTAATATCATTAACATACACTTCATATTTTTTTTCCAAAAGTTGAAATGCTAAAAGGCCACCAACTTTACCTAACCCAACAATCCCTATTTTATGCATATGTTTTATAAGCATTAGAAAGATTAAAAGAATATGCGTAAACCTGAAATATTAGCACCAGTGGGTAATTTAGCTTCATTACAAGCAGCAGTTAAAAGTGGTGCTGATGCTGTTTATTTGGGTTCAATGTGGAACGCTCGTATGCGTTCAAAAGGTTTTTCAAGTGATGAATTGAAAAAAATAATTAGTTATGCCCATTCACACCATTGTAAAGTTTATATTACTCTTAACGTTCTAATGTTTAACAATGAATTACAAAGTGCACTTAATTTTGCAGTTGACATGTGGAACTATGGTGCGGACGCTTTCATTGTTCAAGATTTAGGTTTAGCTAAACTTCTATTAGATAATATTCCAAAAGTTGAATTACACGCAAGTACTCAGATGAGTGTGCACACAACAGCTCATGCTAAATACCTTAAAGAGTTAGGTTTTAAGAGAATAGTTTTAGCACGTGAACTTTCAATTGAAAGGGCTAAAAAAATATATGAAGATGCTGAAATTGAAGTTGAATTATTCATTCATGGTGCTATGTGTTACTCTTTTTCTGGCAAATGTCTCTTTTCATTTTATAATATGAATCGTTCAGGTAATAGGGGCATTTGCGCACAACTATGTCGTCTTCCATTTGAAAAATATGAAAAGGGAACTTTAGTTGAAAAAGGTTATCTTACTTCTATGAAAGATATGTTTGTTGATAAAGAAATATTAGATAAATTAAATTTTGCAAGTTCATTAAAGATTGAAGGTAGGTATAAGAGTTCAAGTTATGTGAGTGATGTTGTTTCATATTATAAAAATTTAATTAATAACAAAATGCCATACCCATTAAAATTCCAATCATTACGTGGATATTGTAAAGGTTATTACACTGGAGAGAGTGTTGAAAACGTAAATAAGGAAATTGCAAAATTCTCTGACAGTGAAAATTTAGGTGAAATAATTAAATTAACTAAAAATTCTGTTATGATTAAGTTGAATGATTATGTTGATGAAGGGGATTTAATTCAAATAGGTTCACAGAAAATTGAAATTCCAAAAAATTCTGTTATGGATGGTTATTTACAATTAAATAATATTTCTAACATTTCACAAAAGAGTAAAATTTCTCTACTGAAAAGAAAATCTCTTGAAGATTTTCTAAAAAATGTTGTTCCAAATAAAGTAAGAAAGGTAAAAAAAATAGAGATTGAAATAAAAGAAATTCCTAAGGGTGAAAATTATTTTATGAGTTATTTTGAAAATAAAAAAGAGAATGATGTTTCATATAATTTCAAACCACACAAAGATAAAATTGTTCACATTCCACGTGTGATTTTTGATGATGAAATTGAGGATGTTAAGGAATGGATTGAACAAAATCAAATTACAAAAATTATGGTTTCAGATCCTGGGCAAGCATTAATTTTTAGAAGTTGTGTTGAATATATTGCATATGGTCCGTATGGCAATGTAACTAATTCTTATTCCTATAAATTAGCAAAAGAAATAAGTGATACTGTTTTTGTTTCATTTGAATTTTTTGGTGATGAAGGTTCAAAGTTAAATACGGATTATAAAGAAGTTATGATTTCAATGCACCCATTCCCAATTACTGAAAACGCATACACTTTCATAAAAGATCCTAGGGGAAATAAAATACTTGTAGTTAAAGATTTCCTTGAGAGGAGGATTTTCCTTGAACAGAAATAGTTTTTTCATTTTTTTTAATTGTAATTTCATTTTCTTCGCTTTTATATATTCTATAACTTAAATATTGCCACATTCCTATATCTTTATATTGTGAATATTCTATTGCTTTATTTACCTTCATTTTACCTTTTAAATTAATTATTTTTTCTGGTATTTCAATATCTACACTTTGAACTGAATTAATTTTAGGAGGTGTAACTATATGTGTAATCATTTTTGTGGTTTTCAACATTTCTTCACTTGACCTTATTCTTTCATTATACACATCATAATCTCTCCACATGTCATTAGATTTAATTAAAACATGAGTGGGTGCACCCATTTTATATTGATTTGCTTTTTTTCTAAAATTACTATTTCTATTTATTGTGAAAAGCATAGTTCCATCTGGTAATTCATTGAATTTTTCAAATATTATATTTTCTATTTTTTCTTTAGCTTGATTGAATTCTTTTCTTATGATGTCATCTTTAATTTCTAAATAGTTAAAATAATCTATTTCATCTTTTGTTTTTTCAATTCTTTTCAAGGAACTATTGTAATATTTATTTTCTAAATTTGCTTTTAACATAATTAGATTTAATATTTTATTTGAATCCTCATATTTCCAACCATCTTTATGTAAATTATATGCCATTTCCCAAGCGTTCATGTATATAACGTTATTTAGTTCATGCCCCATACTTTGAGCGATTAATTTAGCATAACTTGCACATAAATTCATACCCATTTTTCTCATGAATTCTTGAGGGTATATGGGTTCTTTAATTTCTTTTTTTTCTATTATTGTTTCCACAATGGGTTTTTCAATATGTGTGGTATATGTGGTAATATATTTACTTTTATTTATTTCTTCATTAGAGAGGGTTTTAAGTCCCAAATTACTTATTATGGCTAAACCTATACATACATCTCTTAATTTAATTTTTCTAAAAGTACTTTTAACCTTTAAATTAGACGTTTTATTTCTTTCACTCCACTTATACATACAGAGGTATTTATATATGATTAAGTATATATACTTATCTATTAGAAGTCAATAATAACATTTATATATCTCATTTAAACATAATATATAGTATGGCCTGCTCAAAAAGAACAAGGAAAATAAAGAGTAAAAAACAAACAATTCATATTAGAGTTACTGATAGTAAAATCATTCCAGGTGAATTAAAAAACGATAAAAAAAGTGATTTTGAAAACAGGATCG
Source organism: Microcaldota archaeon (assembly GCA_964401875.1). Lineage (GTDB taxonomy): Archaea > Micrarchaeota > Micrarchaeia > CAILAH01 > CAILAH01 > CAYOAB01. Next base: position 1,943 of record CAYOAB010000046.1, on the reverse strand, counting down.
TAATAGAAGAGTTGGGCTCATATTTAGGAGAAGGGGCGCATGGTAGTGTTCACTCTGCTAAAATACATCAAGTTGGTGGTGGGATTATATCTTACGCTGTTAAAATTCCATCTGTATTTAATGATTATAAAAAAAGAGTGAAAATAGTTAATTTATGGTATAATAGGATAGAAGAAATGCGTAAAATAGGTATAAAGAATGTAGTAGATTACGCGGAAGTTATAGAAGATAAATTATTTCTTACAGATTTAAGGATATATGGTACTGTTATAGATTTTGAAAAAAATATGGACATTCGTATAGTAAGTAACTTTGATTCAATTTTAGAGGGTATAGCTGGAGATATGGCAAAAATACATTCAAATAATTATATGTTAAGTGATAATGGTGGAACTTATGGTTTCCGTGCATGGTTCCTTTTGAGGAGTAAAACTCGTGAAGGTTTTGTGGGTGAAAGAGTAATCTGTGATGTCGGTGGAATTGAAACAGAACCGCCTAACTTTAAATATAGGGGTGACACAAGTTCAGAACATTTTGAAAGGTTAATGAATGAATATGTTAAAATGAATATAGTTTCTCTTTTTGCCATAACCGATTTTAATGAAAATTTAAGTTTGAACATATGTAATGAATATTTGAAATCGTGTACTAATGATAAAATCAAACAAATAGCAGATAATGTTTTATTCTCTTTGAAAAAAGATATTTCAAAATTAAAATCATATTATCATTGGACATTAAGTGAAATATAATCAAAAACTATTTATATACTGAGTTTTCTATTACTTTATATGTCTAATGAAAAGAAAACATCAAAAACTATTAACAAACGTTCAACAGGTCAAAAAATTGTAATTAATTCTATTGATATTAAGATTAAACCGGGTGAATTTTCAACAATTGAAAAGAGTGATTTTAAAAAAGTAAAAATAATTGAAGAATTAAATTCCTTTTTAGGCGAAGGTGCACATGGAAGTGTACATACAGCTAAAATTTATCAAGATGGTGGCGGGATTAGTTCATATGCTGTTAAAGAACCTTCTGAAGAATTTAAAGAGGAAAAAAGAAGAAGTATAGTTCATAAGTGGTTAAGAAAAATTAATAGGTTGAAAGAATTAGGTATAGAGAATGTTGTTGATTTCGCAGAGATTATTGACGATAAATTTTTCCTAACTGATTTAAGAATATATGGTGAAGTTTTAGATTTTGAACATAATATGAATAGGAATATTGTGAATAATTTTGATTCTATAATATTAGGTGTGACTCAAGATTTAGCTAAAATTCATGATGGTGGTTTAATTTTAAGTGATGCATTCGGAACTTATGGGTTCCGTGCATGGTTCCTTTTAAGAAGTAAATCTCGTGATGGTTTTGTTGGTGAAAGAGTAATTTGTGATGTTGGTGGAATTGAAAGGTTTCCTAGTGATTATCTTTATCCGGATTTTTCAAATAAAAAATTTATAAGTGAAATAAAAATGGGGTATAAGCAAAGAAATTTACTTTCATTATTTTCTGTATGTTCATTTGAAGATGATTTATGTTTAAGAATATATAATGAATACATAAATAATGTTGTTAAAGATAAGCACATAAAATATGCACATGATATTTTTTCTAAATTGAAAAAGGATAAATCTGAAATAGTAGAGACATTTACTGATATGACATTAGATTATTGATTTTTATATTTTACATTTCTAATTTAAACCATGAGTGTTATTGTTAAATCTTGTGTATTAATTTTTGATGGGGACAACGTTCTCATAACCCGCCGTGATGATTTTAGTAGATGGGAATTTCCCTCTTTTGATATTGATAATGACCCGGTCAAATCTATAACTGAAAATATAAAAAGTGAATATGGTTTAGATATAATTGTTATAGGGCCATATTTCTTCTCTTCTTATAATATGGACAATGGTGACATCTTAATTACTTTG
>CAYOAB010000045.1:0-6467 GCA_964401875.1 Microcaldota archaeon | reverse complement strand
ATTGAGGCCAAGAAACTTACAAAAAAGTATCCTGGTAAAGTTGCACTTGACGAATTAGATTTACAAGTTAATGAAGGTGAAATAATTGGCCTTCTTGGCCCGAATGGTGCTGGTAAAAGTACATTAATAAAAATAATTTCCGGAACAGAACAATTTGATGATGGTGAACTTTTTTTATTTAATGAAAAAATATCTAAAAAATCACGTAGAATGATAGGTGTGGCACCACAAGAAAATGCAGTTTACCCTTTACTTACATGTTATGAAAATTTAATTTACTTCGGTTCACTTTATGGAATAAATGGTGAAACGGCCAATGAAAGAGCTGAAGAACTATTAAAAAAATTAAATTTATTTGAGAAAAAAGATGTTGCTTCCGGTAATTTGTCTGGAGGTATGCGTAGAAGGTTAAATTTAGCTTGCGCTTTAATGCATAAACCTAAAATAATAATATTAGATGAACCTACAACAGGTTTAGATCCCGCTGTGCGTAATAGCATGTGGAGAACGACAAAAGAAGTTGCTAAAGATAATAAGGCAACATTACTTTTAACAACACATTATTTAGAAGAAGCAGAAGCATTGTGTGATAGAATTGTTTTGATTAATTCAGGTAAAATAATTGCAGATGGTACTCCTGAATCACTTAAAAAAATGGCAGGGAAAGAAATTGCAAAAATTAAATCAATCCCAGGCAAATATGATTCAATTTCAAATTCAATTTTAGAAATTAAAGGGGTAGATGAAGTTACAATTACGGAACATGGTTTAGTTATTGAGTCTGAAAACATATCAAACAAAATACATGAGATTACAAAATGTTTTGAAAAAAATCAAGAAAATATTGTTGAATTTTCAGTTTCAAAACCGTCACTTGAAGATGTTTTCCTTAAACTTACAGGCGCTAAATTAAGAGAAGGTGTAAAAGATGAACATACTAAATGAAATTAAAAAAGATTGGAACCAATTCATGCGTGAAGGTAGAACTTTACTCTTAATGTTATTTGCACCTTTAATGGTAATTGTAATTTTAAATTTAATATTTAGTGGAACGGACATTGAAATACAAAAAACCGCTTTAGGTTTCTGTGATTTAGATAATTCTAATGTGTCCTCAATTTTCATTTCAGGAATTTATAATTACACAGACATTGTAGATTATAGTTCAGAACAAAATTGTAGTTCTGCATTATATGATGATGTTAAAACAGGGAAACTTGTTGCGGCGTTCATAATACCAGAGAAATTTGAGGAAGGAATATTAAAAGGTGAAACTCAACAGATTGAAATTTATTTAGACAATTCAAAATTCCAAGTTTCACCTTCACTTGAATCTTTCGTTGGTGCAACAGTTCAAAAAACAGGACAAGAAATAGGTGCACAATTTATCTTAGAAGTATGGGGAAGATTAAATCATGCAGATTCAAATCTTGAAACACTTTACGATGACGCTAAATTAACTAGGAAAAGATCTCTTGAAATGAAAAAAAATTTAAAGGAAACTGCTGAATCTTTCAATTCACTTAACATAAATGAAATTAAAAATGAATTACAAATAGCAAACAAGACATTAGATGTTGCATATGATGCATTAAACACAACTGAACAAAATTTAACTGAAATTGAAAATGACTTTTCAGATTATGATGAGACATTAAACCAAACTGAAAATGATTTAATCGGAATTAATAATACACTTGGTGAAACAACAGTGCACATTAGTAAAATGAAACAAGGAATTAATTGTACTGAAATTATTTTCATACCATATTGTTTAGCAATTGATCAAATCAATCTAACAATTTCATCAGCACATGATTCAGTTGAAGATAGGTTAATCAAAGTTCAAGAAGCACGTGTTGGATTATATGAAGCAAATAAAACCATACAAGATTTCAAGGAAAATATAGCGCAAGCAAAGAACAGTTCAATTGATGCACGTGAAAAAATAAATAATATGAACATTTTCTTAATACAATTAGAAGAAAACAAAGAAAAAGCGTTGTTAACTATAAATGAAATAGATAACTCTTTAGATCAAATCATAGAAAAAACATATGAGCTTGAAGAAATAATTCATGAAAGTAGAGAACAAATATTTGAAATAACTTCCAAGGAACCGGAGTTTATACTTTCACCAATTAAATTAAATTCCCATGAACTTTTAGGCAAGAGAGCATTTTTTGATTTCCTTTTACCAAGCATGCTTCCACTCGTTTTAATGTTCGTTGCATTATTCATTTCATCAACATCACTTGTTAAAGAGAAATATTATGGAACTTTTGCACGTATAAGATTAGCACAAGTTAATTCCTTTGAATTTATTGCATATAAAGTGTTAAGTTATACTGTTGTAATGTTACCTTCTGTTATTTTACTTTTAGTTTTATCTTCAATTGCATATGGTGCATTTACACTTTCAGATTTCAACTTGTTTGTTTTCTTAGCACAGGCACTTATGCTTAACATATTTGTTTTTGTTTCTTTAGGCGTTTTAATTGCACTTTACTCTGATTCTGAAGCTACTGCTTTCTTAACTTCACTTGTAATTGGCCTTCCATTACTTTTCATGAGTGGATTACTATTTCCATTTGAATTTATGCCATCACAAGTTGCTACTGTTGGAATTGCATCACCCTTAACACAAAGTATGTTGGCAATGCAATCAGGTATAATTTATAATTCTCCAGGGAGCGAATATTTAACAACGTTAACAATTTATGGTATAATTATAACATTAATCGCTTCGTTGGTTTTAATAAGAAAAAAATAGAAAGTTTTATATTAAAAAAAAGAGAAAAAAATATATATGAAAGCAACTCAACTTTATCAAAAACTTGAAAAGGATTTTATAAAAGAAGGTATGAATGATGATTGGATAAAGTATATGGATTCAATTAGTGATTTTTTAACAGATAATTTTAAAGAAAGATCAATGGGTTTAGTTACAGATGTCACTGATGAAATAAATAAAGTGTACACTGCTGTTTTTCCTTCAAAAAAAGTTATGGAAAAAATATTGAATGATAAAATTGAAAATGCTATGTTGTTTGTACATCATCCTTCAATATGGGACATAAAAAATGCTCCAAACATTTTTCATCAAATGGACAGAGATTTATTAGAAGAATTTAAAAAAAGAAAAATATCAATTTATAATTTACATTCACCTCTTGATAATTATGGAGAATATTCCACGAGCGTAACTTTAGCAAAAGAACTTGAAATCAAACCTGAAAAATCTTTTGGTCAATACCAAGGTACAATGTGTGGTGTTTTCGGTAAAACTAATTTTAAAACAATTCATGAATTAAGAGATAAATTCCAAGAGATTATTGAACATAATGCAAATTTATACAATTACGGAGAAAAAGAAATAAAAAATCAAAATGTTGCAATTATAGGTGGCGGCGGTAACAGTATAGATTTTCTTGAAGAAATAAATAAAGAGGGAATTAATACATTCATAACTGGTATTACGGCTAAGAATAATCATTCAAAAGAAGCACACGAATTTGCTGAAAAGCATAAAATAAACATACTAGGAGGAACGCACTATTCCACGGAAAAATTTGCTTGTATTGCTATGGTAGAATATTTTAAGAAATTTAATTTACTTTCCGAATTTGTTGAAGATGAACCCTTGATGGAAGACTTATAAATCTTCTTTAAAGACGTAAAATGGGAGAATAGTGGAACTAGGGGTTGCGAAAAGTTTATAAATCTTTACTATCCGAATAATACAGCGAAAGTATTATAAAGCTTATTGCTTTAGAGGTGTAAAATTATGACGAAAACATGCCCTGAATGTAACGGAACAAAAATCATACAAGATTATGAACGTGGTGAATTAATCTGCGGAACATGTGGATTAGTTATTAGTGAAAGCATGGTGGACGAAGGTCCAGAATGGAGAGCTTTTGACTCTGATCAAAGAGATAAGAGAGCACGTACAGGTGCACCAATTAAATTAATGAGGCCAAATAAAGGTTTAAGTACTGAAATTGACCAATACAATAGAGATATTAGAGGAGTTAAAATTAATACTAAAAAGCAAGCCCAACTTTACAGAATGAGAAAATGGCACAAAAGGTCAAGTATTCAAAGTTCTGTTGAGAGAAACTTAGCAATTGCATTAACCGAATTAGATAAAATTGCATCCTATTTAGGATTACATGAATCTATAAGAGAAGAATCTGCACTTTTATACAGAAAATGTATTGAAAAAGGTGTAAGAGGTAAGAACATTGAAGCTTTAGTAGCAGCAGTTATTTACTCTGTTTGTAGACAAAGAAACATGCCAAGAACTTTAGCAGAAATCGCACAAGTATCTGGTGTAAAAAGAAAGGATATAGGTAGAACTTACAGAACTTTAGTTTCAGAACTTAAAGTAGGTGTTCCATTGGCAAATCCTTTACACTACGTACCAAGGTTTGTTACTGCATTAAGTTTAAGTGGTAGAGTACAAGAAACTGCAATGGACATTCTTAAAGAAGCAATTGAAAGAAAATTGATTTCCGGTAGAGGTCCAACAGGTTTGGCTGCTGCAGCAGTTTATGCTTCCTGTTTGTATCACACTGAACACAGAACACAAAAGGAAGTTGCAGAAGCTGCAGGAATTACTGAAGTCACAATTAGGAACAGATTTAAAGAATTGAAAGATACTTTAGATTTGGATTTACCTGAGAACGAAATGCCCTTTTAAGTTGTAAGTGAATTGAAATGAATATACTTAACAAGATTAAAAGTGAGTGTGACCTCATAATAAGGGTTGCTGATGCAAGGAACCCTAAAACTCTTTTTTCTTTTCCTACTAATAAAAAAACTATAATTGTATTTAACAAAATGGATTTACTTAACGAAGGGGAATTGGAAAAGTTAAGAAATAAATATAAAAATGCTATCTTCACTTCAACAAGGAATAGAAAAGGTAAAGGTAATTTATTACATAAACTTATAGCTCACGCTAAAATTGAAGATAGATTAATTAGAGTCGGTGTAGTAGGGTACCCCAACGTTGGTAAATCTTCTTTAATTAACATGATGAGAGGTACAAGAAGTGCTAAAGTAAGTGCAACACCAGGTGAAACACGTGGTGTTCAATGGTTAAAGATTAAACCTAACATAATTATGTACGATACTCCAGGAGTTATAACAGTTAAGCATAGTCAAAAGGAACTTGTTAAAACATTTTCAATTGTACCACAAAACGTTGATGACCCAGAAGGGGCCGCTTTTGAAATAATTAAAGATATAATAAAGAAAAAAGGTAAAGAATTAATAGAAGATAAATATAAAATAAAAATTGAAGATGATAAGGATTACGAAGAAATTATTGACTTAATTGCTAAGAGAAATGGTATGGTTCTTCGTAATAATGAACTTGATAGATTGAGAGCATCAAAAAAGATAATATTAGATTTTCAAAAAGGTAACTAATTATAGCCAGCGAGCTCAAGGGGAGCACGAGGGAACTCCCTCGTACCGTGGCGTCGCGGCGGAACGCGACAAATAATGAACTTGATAGGGTAAGAGCATCGAAAAAGATAATTTTGGATTTCCAAAAAGGATAAATTAATATTGTCTCTTCAGATCTAACCTCATACTTATTGTATTTGAATTATTATTTCGAGGTTTATATTTTTCATGGATATTTTTAACAAATCCATATTGTTCGTAATATGAAACTTTATTTTCATATGCATCTAAAGTTAAAAAACGTACGCCAATATCCTCGTTTTTATTCAGCACTAACCCAATTACATATTTTAAAATAAATTCGCCCACATTGTTTTTTTTAAATTCTTTATCCCTTCCAAATCGTGCTAATTTAATGGCAGGAAATTCACGTGGTTTTGATTGTGTTTGTTTAGCTAATAAAATTATTTCACCTTCTTTTAACTTGATACAATCAGAAGCTAAAGTACAAAAACCCATTATTTTTTCAGTACTTTCATTGACATATATAAACAAAGTAGTAGTAGCTAAATTTTCTTTTTGATAATTCAAAGCATCATTTTTTAAAAAAGAATTAATATCGTCATCACCACAATCAAAAATAGACAAATCATAAATTTCTTAATTTTTTAATCAAAATTTTATCTTTATTTATTATCATTTTCTTGCATATGACACTTTTTTATAAATGTCCAAACTTTCTCTAAGTAACGATAATCTCTTTTCATTGGGAGTTTTATCTTCTTTTTCTAATTCTTCATAAAATAACTTTACATCTTCTCCTCGTAAAACTGGTGTGTTTTCAATAGGTTTAGCCATAGTTTCATCACAACAATATACTTTTATTTTAAATAAATATATACCTTTCTATAATACATAAACTATTTAATTATAATTAGGATAAATTATATTATGAGATTTAATTTAGCATTATTTATTTTATTTATAATGGCATTTTCATTTGTATTTTCCACATGGGAAGATACAATTAGAGTTTATGCAGTTGATAA
>CAYOAB010000044.1:0-6629 GCA_964401875.1 Microcaldota archaeon | reverse complement strand
CCACCAACTTTCTCAAATTTTACCTCCCCATTTTTTATTTTATCAAGTATATCAAATCCAAAAAATCTAATGTAATTCAGGATTAAATTATTGATTGTAATTGGATTATCTGGTTTATTTATATTATGAATCATAACCTGTTCAGATAATATTTTATAAAGTAAAGGATCTGTTTTTTTAAGATTAATTGGATTTAATGGATTTCTTATATCATCTAATTTTGTAATGGAAAAATAATCTCTGTACATATCATTTTTATCATCTTCTCTCTTAATTGGTTTACCTTCCTTACCAAAATTAATATAGAAAATAGATATAATTCCCGTCTCAAACCTATCTTTATCTTTCATCTTTGAAATCTCACATAAATCATAGGTATGTTTAATTTCTTGAGTATAATTTCTCAATGAGATTTTTCCTCTATTGATTTCATCCTCGGTTAAACTCGTATTCCCTGTACTGCTACAAGAGTTTAAAACCATCAACCCTGCTACCATTAAAGAGGCCCATTTAGCTTTTTTATTATTTTTCTTTTTAATTTGAATTGAATTACAATTAGAATATTTTTCCATAATAACATATTTCACTTAATTTTTAAAAACCCTTTGATTTTCAAAACAAGAGAAACATTTATATAGTTTTGAATATATATTCATAATAGGTGAAATAAATGCCAAATAGAGATAAAACAGGACCGCAAGGCAAAGGCCCAAGAACTGGAAGAGGACTTGGAGATTGCAAAGACGAAGAAAACTTACCAGAAAGAGGAAGAGGATTAGGACAAGGTAGGGGCAGAGGTCTAGGAAGAGGCCCAAGGGGAAGATTTTAATCTTTCCTCTTTTAATATATTTTATGCCAAGACCTTTAAAATGTAGATATCTCTCTCATGAAGCAAAAATAAAATATTTTAAACCTGCCGGAGTGGGCGTTAGAGATTTAGAAATAGTTATTCTACAAAAAGATGAAATTGAAGCTTTAAGATTAAAGGATTTTGAAGGGTTAAGTCAGGACGAATGTGCTGAAAAAATGAATGTTTCACAACCTACTTTTCATAGAATTTTGTTAAATGCAAGAAAAAAACTTTCTGATGCCATTGTTAACGGAAAGGCAATTGAATTGGAATAGAAACGTTTTTTAATATGTTTTATTTTGAATTATATATGAAAAAAAACGCTTTAGTTGTAGGTGAAATACACAGTGAAAAGTATGATTTTAAATCAATTGCTAATCTATTAAAATTTAAACCTGACATTTTAATTGTAGAAGGTCCTTTTGACCAAATGAATAGTAAAAGGAAAAATATTATTGAAGATTTTTTAAAGTCATATCCCACTTTTTCAAAAAGTTTTTTCCTTAATATAGATAAAAATGAGTATTTAAAATTAAAGGGAATTCCTAAAGATCTTAAAGTTTACGGTATAGAAGATTTAAATTTAGCATCTTTCCGTTCTGCTATAACCTTATTATGTAAAAATTATTATGAAATTGATGATCAATCTTCTAAACAATTATTTAGTAATGATGAAAAAGAATTAGAAAAAGAAATTAGAATTTTATTTGAAGAATACAGAAGTAAATTTGTTCCATTACATAGTTATTTAATTAAACTTTCAAATGAAAGAACATATACTAAAAATGAAAAGAAATTAATTGAGTGGCAAGCAAGTGTAGTTCAATCTATAATCAAACAAATGGATAGTGCTATAAGAGAAGGAAAGTCATTATATCAATTAACTTTTCTTAACCAATTACGTGTAACAGATATATTTGAAAAGCAATTTTATTATCATTCACATTCTACAAGGAATAAAATATTTGTTGATAGTTTAACTAATATTTATTCAAACTATGATAATATCGGTGTTATTGTTGGTGCAGATCATAGTAAATTTATAGCTAATAATTTAAGAAGAATGAATTACAATATAATTTACTGAGTTGAAAATATGCAAAAAGCCATTACTTCAAATCGCAGAGAGTATACACACAATTATGACACATATAAAAACTTAAAATTCACAATGTTAAAATCTGGAATTGTTCGTATACATTTCAAAAGAAGTTCACTTAAAAATTTGAATTCTTTTAAAATTGAAACCTTGGAAAAAAGAAAAGAAGATAAACCTCAAAAAATTGTTAACACAATTACAGATGTCAATAAAGCAGTAAGATTAGCTAAACACATTTACGAGTCAGAATCAAACATTTTACAAAATCAAATCATAACTAAACCAGAATTAAATGATATGAGAATTAAATTGAATGACATATTTGAAGGTAAAGCCAAATATACTGAGACAATTCAATATTTTTCTACACTTAAGGAAAAAATTTCTACATATAATTTCTTTGAAAAATTAGCTTATGAAAAAGCACAAAAACTCATATATTTCCTTGAAAATTTAAATGAAAACGATTCAAGGTTTGAATTCAATTCTAAAATTATGCCTACTTTTATGCTCCTTTATGCAATAGAAAATAGAATTAATATGAGAGAAGAACAAATAAATTCAATCATTACATACAATAAACTACGAGAAGATACTTTACGTTATATGCGAGATCAATATATAGTCAATAAACTTATTGCCATGACAGAATACACAAAAAGAAATCCTTTCGGATTTAAAACTGTATATAATAGAGATTTCAAAACATCTATTTACTTAAATAAATATTTAGGAACTAAAATGAGTGAATTTGATATTGAATTTATGAACAAGTATTGTAGTAAAGAAATAATTGAAATGCCAAAGGAAATGGTTGGTGATATTAATTCCCTAATTCATTTCATATATCCTCTTAATAAGAGAGCAGTGAGATATTTCGTTCAGGCCAACAATATAGTTAATTCAACAGCTAAAACAAATAAGTTAAAAGAAACATATTCACTATTAATTTCTAATAATTTGGCATACATAGGAGAAAATTTGATTCAAACTGAAGAACATAATTTTTATAAGGAAATGGGAAGGTATTTGATAACATTACACAGATTACTAAACGGGAATGAATTTAAACAGTTTGATGAATTAGGAAAATATATAATAAAAAAAATAAATTAAGGAGTTAAATTTTCCATTTTTTCAATATCTTGTTTTGTTAAATTAAATTTACTTATTGCATCTTGTATATCTGTTGAAGGTAATATCAACAATTCTAAGAAAAATCTTAATTGATTTTTATCATAAACTGTTTTACAAATATGCAAGTAACTTATGTCTTTGTTAGTATAAACAAACGAACCATCTTGAAAATCTGGAGATTCAATATTTCCAGCTACATTCTTCATTCTATAAGTGTCCCACCCAAATCCTTTAGGATAATGTGTTCCTGTTCTTCTTCCCCAGTAATAATCATTTGGGTCTGTTGTTGAAGAAGGTACAACTGAACTGAATCTTAATCCTAACCTGTTACTTGTTCCATTATCAAAAGATGCAATACGATGTCTTGAATTGTTCATTGTTGTATCAATCATTCTAATTTCGTTATATGATACATAATTTAATTTTGTTCCATCAATTTCAGCAGAAATATTTTCTAAATGTGTAGAATAAAGAATTTTTTCTTTTACATCTCCAAAATATATTTTATTACTTTTAGAAGTAACATCCATTTTACATTGTTCATCTAACCATTCAATAAATTTTAATTGGTTTTCAGTAAATTTATTACGGAAAGAGGCATCATAACTATCTTCAAATACAGCATCCCATGTAGTTGGAGGGGTGTAAGTTACTTCTTTATATTCTATATTATTATTATTATCTCCATCTGTATTGTTTTCAAATCCATCTGTTTCAACACCACCACATGAAAGTGTTAAAGCAGTAATTCCTATGAAGGCCTTTTCAAAAGATTTTTTTATAAATCTTTTAATTTTATCTTTTTTTTCTTGTTTTATAAGAGTTTTCATGTTAAACTAATAATGTTTAATATTTATAAACATTCTTATATTTTATCTGAAATAGGTAGAAACCTTTATATACTTGTTTTTACATAACTAATATATGTTTAAGGATAAAACTCACGAACAAAAGAAAGCATTAAATCGTGAATTCAAATCTAAGATGTTACACAAAATTGTTGAAACTATTTCACATAAAGAGATTCGTGATATGATTGGTTTTAGAGGAGGTGCAGTTTTACACTTAGCTTATTCTTCTCCACGTTATACAAACGATTTAGATTTCATATGGTTACAAAGTGATTCATTCGAGAACAAATCAAAAATTATATCAATGTTAAGTGAAGAGAAATTATCTATTGAATCTATTCCTATGAATTTAAACATTAAAAAAATCGATGAGAAAACATTAAGATTATCTTATAATCTAGAAACTCATGATGAAAGTTTTAAACCTACTTTTGTTATTGAGAGTACCGACATGGGTAATTGTTCATATGATTTTGTACAATATAATACTTCAAAGGGCCATATATTAGTAGAAACACCTGAAGATATTTTAATAGATAAATTAATAGCAACAATTGAAAGATTTACGAGAAGACAATCCATTAAAGATACAGATATTTTTGATATGTTTTATTTAATGAATAAGAAAAGGTTTATAACAAGTGAAAATTTATACAAACATGCAGATTTTTCCTTGTATTCAAAAAGAGAGATGCTTGATTTATTTGGTGATTCATCAAATTATATTAAACTTAATAAAAATAAAATTTGGAATAGTATAACAGAACAACTTGATTCAACTTATTTATTGAAAGTGGATGAGGACATGATTTTTGCAACAGCTTTAAATCTAATTAAATATACTAGAGATATTTTGGTAAAAGAAAGTCAATTAAAATTATTTTAGTTTTTCTATATCTTTTTAGATTATATACATAGAAAGGTATATAAAAGTCCCTTAACTAATAAAGAGATATGTCATTCTTTAAGAAATATAGAAATAAAAAGGAATTTAATAACAATTTAAAAATTGCTCAAATGAGAGATGAACCTGTTTATGAAGGAGTTATGTCTATTATTTATTCAAATTTTAGAAGTGATATTAATCTTTTAGTTATGGAAAGAAATAATGTAGTTTATCCATGGCCTAATATGAAAATGTTTGGTGTTATTGGAGAAAGGGAAACGGGTGATGTGATTTCAAATTCATTAAATATAATTAAAAGGAATCTCTCCCCTACAGTTAATGATGAAACATTTCAAAAAATAATTAAATCAATTAATGTCCATAAGAAATTAGAGTTTCATTTAAATCCAAATTTTCTTAATGTTGAAATGAATGTAGTTTTAGTTGAGATAGATGATTATATTTTAAGATCTTGTAGGGGTTTCAATAATGATGAAATCAAAAATATGTACTATATGAGATTAGAAGAGTTGTATAATTTAATTTCTAAAACAAGGTTATATACACCAGAAATTTTAAATACAGTTCAACCTCATTTTGGACATATGTTTTGGACTGAAAGAATACATATGGACTTAATGAAAAAATATTATAAGAACAAAATTATAGCAGATATTCTTTTTTAGATTTTCTAAAATCTTTTTAGTTTTATTTTTTCATGCTCTTTTTCCTAAAACCCTATACTATTTAATAAAAATATGGTGAAAAAATTTCACTCGTAAAATTTTTTTATGGATTTATGTTTACTGATATGATATTTCAAACATCTAGTAAAACTACTTTTTGATGGTTTTGTGGTTTAAGCAGGGTGGTACTCTCCCAAAATCCCAAATAACATCATATCAGTAAACCATAAAATAAATTTTCATTTTTTGTTTTTTCTTTTTCCACTTACTTGTTTATCATATAAGTACACAGGGGGCCTTGAAAGGCCTTCCAAAAACACTTTTTACTCTTTCTAAAAGAGTTTTAGAAAATCTAAATATTATTATTCAAACATTTTTTTACAATAATCATCATGGTAGATATATGCTTTTACAAAAGTATTATTATGCATTATTATTTCATCTGCTCTTTTTGCTATTTTGGATGTATCATGTAATATTTCAGCAGAAATTCCTCCAACAGCAAAACCACCAAACGCCCCAACATAAACACTTAAATCTATCCAAAACTCGTTTGGACGAAAGAAATAACTACCCAATCCATATAAAACAAAAAACCCAGGCAAGGTTGAAATAACTCCGATAGGCATTGCACTTTTTTTAATAAATTTAGTTGTGTTATACCATTTATTTTCTAATGGAGTATTAACATTAGTCATATCAAACATATGCTTTTCAACTTCATCTTTATTTAAAACTCCTTCATTAACTTTCTCAATAAATTCTAAAAGATTTAATATTTCACTTTTATTCTCTATTAAAAATTCCTTTTGCTTATTATGTAATAAAATACTTTGATCAGATGTAAATTTTTCTGGAGATTTAGTATATGTTAAATTCTTTAATTTTATATCCCCAAAGGCCTTAATTGCTTTTTCTCTTAATTGTTTTTTTCTCTCTAAAATTTCTTGTAATTGACTTTTCTTTCCAAATATTTCAACATGTTTTGCCATACCTTTATTGAACTTTTTAAATTTATAAACCCTGCTATTCTAATACTCTTTTAGAATTTCCAATAATCTTTCTTTTGTTTGTTTTGAGTACCATTCTTCATATTCCTTATGTGTTCCAACAAACAATA
>CAYOAB010000043.1:0-6638 GCA_964401875.1 Microcaldota archaeon | reverse complement strand
AACTATCTTAGTAGATGTTTCTTTCTCAAGAGTATCACAAACACAAATGTCTTGAGGCAAACCACATTTTGGACATATACCCGCCATGTTTACATCGCACCTCTTTCACGAAGAACGGTTAACATGCGTGCAATTGTTCTCCTTAGTTCTTTAATGTGGCCAGTATTGATATTCTTACCACTTACACGTGAATTGGTATTCAATTTAACTAACTCTTTTTTCAAATCATCATATTTACCTTTCAAAGTATTATCATCCATATCACGTATTTCTTTAACTCTTAATATTGCCATAAACATTCACCATTTATTTCTTTTTGGAAGAGGATTTTTTATCCTTCTCCTTATCTTTTGATTGAGTTTTAGGTTTACCTTTAGATTTAGGTTTATCCTTAACTTCCTTCTTATGCTCAACCTTTTTGTTAGGAGTTTCCTTCTTTTCCTCTACCTTTTTCTCTTGTCTTGGTTCTTCAACTTTCCTTGGTTCTTGAACTTTAATTTCTTCTTTCTTTTCAGGAACTGGAAGATGCGTGCTCTTCTTATCAGGGAATTGAACTCCTCTTGGAGCTATCTGAACAAGAATACCAATTGCACCACCTTTAGTGTATGCAGTAACATGCGCTTTCTTAACTAACCTTGTTGGTTCTCCTGCCTTTGGCAAGTAACCTAAAATGGTTCTGAACGATCTTGAACGTCCACCTTTAGCTGAAAGTTTACCTCCAACTACAATTTCTGTACCTATTGCACCAGCGTCCATAATAGATTTTGCCATTGAATGCATCATTCTTCTTGGATTCTTACCCATTTCAATTAATCTTACCAATTTATTAGCAACAACTAATGGTTCAAGGTTAGGTTCATTAACGGAAGAAATGTTAATCTTAGGATTTTCAAGACCAAATTCAACCTTTAAAGCTTCGGTAATATCATTTATAGTTTTACCTCTCCTTCCAATAATCCTACCAGGATTTGTAACCTCTGCATTAATTAAAGTAATAAGAGGAGTTTTCTGAATAGTTAATCCTGAAAAACCTGCATTTGATAATGCTTTTTTCATATACTCAGTTATTTTATAACGAAGTAATGAATCTTCAATAAATTTTCTTTCAATTGCCATAATCATTCACCTTTCTTTTTTGAAGTTTTCTTTTTCTTAACTTGTTTTTCTTCTTTAATTTCAGGTTCAACTTCAGCAACTTCCTCTACAGATTGTTCTTGTTCAACTTCAACTTCAGTTTTTGGAACTTCGGTTTCTGTTTCAACTTTCTTTTTCTTCTTCTTTTCAGGAAGTGAAACCTCTGCTATTTTCTTAACTTCACCTTTAAGTGCAATTTCAAGCTTAGCTGTTACATAGTTAGCTTTCATTCTCTTACCTTTAGGTGCAAGTCTTGAATAAACATGTTGTTTATTTGCTGCAATGTGTGCCACAACAAGTGAATCCTCATCTATTTGTAAAACACGTGCATTGTTAATTGCGTTCAATAAAACTTTCTTAACCATGCCGATAGCTTTAACTGGGTAACGTCCTTTCTTACCACCCAATTCTTTTCTGTGTCCCATTTTTTTATTATAGGTTGAAAAGAGAACTGCCGTCTCCATTTTTTCGGCCTTGTTAAGAAAATCTAATGCTTTAGCAACAGGTAACCCTTTAATGTTTTTACAAACTTGAGTTAAACTCTTATAAGAGACATTTAAACTGTACTCTTGAGCATAGGAATATCCTTCTTCTTGGTATTTAACTGAATATTTCATCTTCATATTATCACCTAACCTATTTCAAGGGTACGAATTTACTACCTCTCGTTGCACCTACTCCTGGACCGGAGTGCATAACTCTTTTAGTTGTATGTGAATAATCACCTAACCTGTTACCTACACATTGTGAGGTAACATGGAGTGGAACAAATTCTTTTCCATTGTGGACACCGAATTTTAATCCTATCCATTCAGGTAAAATAACTGCTTCACGTACATGAGTTTTTATAACTTTGTTTGGATCTTTTTCTTTAACCTTTTTGATTTTTGCCATGAGAGTTTTATACTCTGGATTGTTTGAAATCCTGCCATATGCTCTCTTTGAACGGGAGTTTGCATATTTACTAATAAACTCTTCCGTTGACACATTAGCAAAATCTTCCTCGGTCATATTATAAACAGTAACTTTTGCCATTTAATCACCTTTTCCTCTTTTTATTCCTCTTATTAAACGAGTCATTTTTAAGCCTCACTTTTTGTGATGTCTTACGACCAGTAGTTCTAGCAGCAATGTGCCCTACCTTTTGACCCGGGGATGCTCTTCTTGAAACAGTTGTTGATTTACCTGCATGATGTTGTTTACCTCCATGTGGATGGTCAACTGGGTTCATTGCTACACCACGTACAACCGGCCAAGTTTTATTACGTACTCTATACTTATAGTATGCAGTACCCGCTTTCATCATTGGCATTTCAGTTCTTGCTCCCATTGAGAGTAAACCTAATTGCGCACGACAATTTTCATTAATAATAACTATTCTCTTTGAAGGTAACTTAACATGAATACCATCTTCTTCCTTAGCCCTAATGTAAGCGACTCCACCGGAACCTCTAACAAGTTTTCCACCATCACCAGGTCTAATTTCAATGTTATATATTGGGGAACCTTCAGGAATCTTAGAGAGAGGGAGAACGCTACCTAAAACTAAATCTGCATTGACTCCTTCTTCAATCCTGTCACCAATCTTAATTCCTTCTGGTGCAAAATAAAATTTCTCTTCACCATTTTCAAAAAGAATTTTCATTAAAATTGCAGAATGAATTCTATCTTTAACTAAATCTACAACTTCACCTATAATTTTACTTCTTTTCTCCTTTGAATCAAAAATTCTATATGATATAGTATATCTAAACCTATGGGAAGGTGCTGCGTATGCTGGACTTCCTGCACCTTTCCTTCTTGCCATAATTCTTCTACCCATAAATCATCACCTAATAAACCAATCCGAACAAGTTAGCAACCTCATCAGGAGTATGCTTTTTGTTCAATGTAACTATTGCCTTCTTATAACCTTTATGTGTATATTGAATATTGATTTTATCAACGTTCAAACCATAAGTGTTTTTCAATTCTTCAATAAGTGAATCTTTAATGGTATGACTATCAATTACTAAAGATAACTTATTTTCAAGTTCAAGTTGTCTACTTGACTTTTCCGAATTTAATACTCTAATTATTGTCATAAATTTCACCTAACTTTTGAATTGAGTTTTTACTCCATATAACTACTCTACCAGGTAATCCTCCTGGTGCTAAATCATTAACAGTTAATTTATCAACCGTAACAACTGCTGAACCTGAAAGGTTTGCACCACTTTTTATAAGAGGACAATCATTTGAAACAACAAACAATACAGATCTTCTTTCCTTGTAAGCTCTTCCAGTTCTTGTCTTTCTAAAACCAGTGATTCTTTTTCTTGAATTGATTGACTTCTCAATTTCTTCATTCAAACCTAAAGTTTCAAGCATTTTAAGAACATCTTTTGATTTATTGACCTTTTCAATATCATCAACCATAACGTATGGAACATTATAAACAGAACCTGTTCTTTCCTTTACAACATCAGGAATACAACTTGCTGAAATTGCTGAAAATAATGCTTTTTGATATTCCTTATTGTTAATTTTTTCTGCAATAATCTTCTCAACCTTTGGAGGGTGTGCTCTACGACCAGTAACTGCAAAAGGAATCATCCTTACACGACCATACCTTCCCTTAGGAAGTTTTTCGTGAGGAAGCATCGCGCCACCCCTATTTTTCATGGTACGGTACCTATCTTTATTACCTACGTATTCTGCACTCGTTTCCAAACCTGCCCATTTATATGGAGCTTTAGGTTGGTATTTCTTTGAGAGTTCTGACCTAACTGCTCTCAAAATCAAATCTTTACGAACATCATTTGAGAAAAATTTAGGAGCATCAAACTCTTCAACTTTCTTACCTTCAATAGATAAAATATTAACCTTCATTTAATACACCTTACATTGCTTTAGACATATATGAAACATTCATTTCCTTTTTATTGTCCGTTTTTCTGAGTGCCCTACGCAACTTAATGAGCCTCTTTTTTGGACCAGGAACTGAACCTTTTATAAGAATGAATTTATTACGTACCTCGCCGTAGTGTAACAAACCACCTTCTTGCTTTAAACTTGAAGAATCACCCATATCTACAATTAAATTGTTTAGGATAGTTCTCTTATGGTAACCCATTTGTCCTGCTTGAAGAGAAGTATACTCCACAACAGATGGAGTCCAAGCACCTAAGTTACCTACGTGTCTCCTCTTACCGGTAGCTTTCCTTCTCTGAATGGAAACACCGAATTTTTTAATTACACCTTGCCAACCTTTACCTTTAGTAATAGCAATGACATCAATGTAACTTCCTTTTTCGAAAACCTCTTCTGCAGAAATTTCCTTACCGAGAATAGATTTAACATAATCAATCTTCTTTTGAATGTCTTCACCACCAACACCTAATTCTAAAACTTCAGGTTTCTTTTTACCAATACCAGTTAAAAATGGTGAGGTTAAAGCTAAAACACGAACTTCAATAATATCCTTAACCACTTCATTAATCTTATCAATTGTTAAAACATCTTTAACTTTAGCTTTTTTAAGGATTTTTTCATCGTTAACATAATAATCTCCTAAAAGTTTTTTACCAACTTTGGTTTTTTTGTACACCCTTGCGGCGTAAACTAAAATTGGAGGAACTTCAATAATAGTGGTAGGAACAGAAACATCCTTTCCCTTCCTGGGAGAATTCTTATCCGTTTCGTTATAAATTATATGTTGCATTCCTGCTTTATATCCAGCAAAACCTAGTAAACATGGTTTTGAAACATCAGGCCAATTCCTAACTCTACCATTGAGAGTTTCAGATCTTTTTCTTGGTCTGAATGCTAATGAACCTTTTCTTGATGAGTACGCTTTTGGCATATATATCACTTTTTAATATTTTTAGTATAATCATTACCCTTACCAGCAATTATGAGACGCCGTAACTCTGTATATCTCTGATAAGTGTATATTTCAATTACGTAACATTTAAAAACATATTGTATATCCACTGACTAAGAAAGGATTAAAGTTATAAACAGAATAATTCAAATTTTACTGTGAATCTTGAAAAATACTTAAATGAAACAATTGAAATTAAAATTGATAGAACATTAGGGTCAAAACATCCAAAATGGAATTTTACATATCCTATTAATTATGGGTACTTGCCAAACACATTAAATGATGATGGTGAAGAAATAGATGCTTATGTTTTAAGTGTTGAGGAACCCATTAGTGAATTCAAAGGTAAATGTATAGCTATAATTCATAGAATAAATGATAATGATGATAAATTAGTAATAGTTCCAGAAAATAAAGAAGAAATCAAAAATGAAGAAATAATTAAATCAACTTTTTTTCAAGAAAAATATTTCAAAATAAAAATAATAAGAAAATAAAAAATTAATTGTTTGCAATATCAAGCTTCTCAACTATTGCTGCATATGCTGGCCTTGAAATTATCAAACCCAATAAAGCACCGAAAATAGTTGATGTTGCAAAACCTATAACCTCAACAATACCTGAAAAGAATAATGGTAACATGGCCACAACTGCTGTCGCAACATTACGTGCGATTATGAAGAATGCCCTGTTAATGCACTGTTGCATTTCCTCTTTAGTCATAACCCCTTTCTTCTTTAACAATTCATCAGTAATTATAATTTGTGCATCAATACTTGTACCTAATGCTGCAATTATACCAGCCATAGCTGAAAAATCAATTGTACCGAAACCACCTAATAATGCTATCAAAATTATAATTTCCGCTGAAGTAATAACAATAATAGGAATAAACAATTTTGGGGAACGATACCTAAATGTAACGAACAAAACAATAAGTGCAATGGCAACTAAACCACCTATGACACTCATATCTAAGAATTGTTTACCTAACGGCGCAGGAATACTTATAGTTGAACCTAATATGGCATTAACAGGTAACCTACCACCACTCAATATACTTTTTATGTTCTTGGCCTCATCATAAGCAGCAGAAGAATCCGTTGTACTTCCACTCACACTAACTAACCTTGAAGGCGCTCCTTGAGCTAAACCTTCAGAAAGTGTAGGTGAAGAAAGTAATCCTATTGCTTTCCATTGATTTATGATATATTCTCCAGTTACTTGATTATAATACATTTCAAATGTAAAATCTTCATCACTTATCAAATTTACATTTTCACTTAATTCACTTAATTCAGAGGCATAAAATGAACCTTCTGAAGCAATAATTAAACGATTTGTATTGTTAAGCTCTTTGATAAGAATATTCTTTTTAACTTCCCAATTATCAATAATTATGAATTTCAAATTTGAATTCTCAATTGAATTGAAAGAATTAACAGATGAAATAATAGATGACACTTCTACTCCTTCAGGGAATAAACGTGGATCAAGTAATATAATTGCATCTTCAGGCCTATCTAAGAACATGTGAACAGGTTTATTGGCTTGCCCTAAAGCCACTGCAGCAAATTTATTTGCACCAGCTTCAGTGATTGCAAAATCAACTTCCCATTTATATGCTTCCCTTGAA
>CAYOAB010000042.1:0-6704 GCA_964401875.1 Microcaldota archaeon | reverse complement strand
CTCTTCTCATAAAGAACAAGAATGAAAATATTAACGTTAAAAGGAACAAAGGAATTATAACAAGTAAATCCATTCCGGACGTAAATAATAACAGAGCAACCAAAATTGTTAAGAGTAATGTAACTAATATACTCATAACAAGTGTTGTGCTCACATATCCGTCTTCACTAACATCCATCTTAGCCATTCTGAGTTTCTTACGTAATTCCGGAAACTTCGTCTTAATATATTCAACGAACGGTTCTAGTAATGGATTATCATTTGATTTTCTCCTAGGCATAAAATCACTACACTATTCTAATTCATGTGGAAATTATTTAAATATGTTGCTATTCCAAATAAGATTATGAGTACAAACATGAAAGCCAGAGGTTTTAGAGACTTTCTACCTAAGGATGAGATTTTAAGAAGAAAAATAATACAAATAATAGAGAAAAACTATGAAAAGTATGGTTTTGACCCCATGAGTGAACCTAGTATGGAAAAATTGGAAATATTAGAAGCTAAAAGCGGGGAAGGTATAAAAACGGAAATATTTAGAATTGAAGAATCAGATTTAGGGTTAAGGTTTGACTTAACAGTAAGTTTAGCTAGGATGTACTCAGAGAATTTAGATTTACCGTTACCTTTCAAGAGGTATACAACCGGTTTAGCGTGGAGGAGAGAGGAACCACAATTCGGAAGGTATAGAGAATTCATACAATGTGACGCGGACATATTAGGCAGTGCAAGCATGAGATGTGAAGCTGAACTTCTTGCGTGCGCATGTTCAATATTGAAAGATTTAGGTGTTAATGATTATAGAATATTAGTTAACAATAGAAAGATATTAACAGGATTCTTCAAAAGCATGAACATTGAAGATGATAAGATTGAAAGTGTAATTAGAATAGTTGATAAGTTGGATAAGAAGAGTGAGAAGGAAGTTATTGATGAACTTAAACAAAACGGTTTTACTAACGGTAAAGAAATATTGAATGGATTAAATGTAAATTTAGATGAATTTGAAAAGAATGAATTTTGTGTTGAAGGTGCAACCGAGTTAAGGGAACTTTTCCATTTACTTGAATCTTATGGTATAACTAATGTTCAATTCGTTCCTACAATAGCGAGAGGGTTAGGTTATTACACCGGCCCAATCTATGAAATTAAATCATCCAATCCTAAACTAGGTACAATATGTGCTGGAGGTAGGTTTGACACAATGCTTGAACTTTACAGTGGTAAATCAGTACCCGCTGTAGGTATCTCTTTCGGTGTTGACAGGTTAACAATTCTCTTTGATAACGAAAATGATAAAACTAAAACTCAAATTGTTTTAGTTAACGTTAAAGATGAGAATTATAATAAATTACTAGAAATCTCACAGGAATTAAGAAATATGGGTTTTAATGTGAGAACTGACTTAATGACTAGAAACATGAGGAAACAAATTGAATATTCCTCCTCCCTTGGGGCCAAATACATTGGAATTCTAGGAGACAATGAAATTGAAAATAAGGAAATTTCAATTAAAAATTTGGAAACGGGAGAACAAAAAACAATGAAAATAAAAGAATTAGAATTATTCTGATGCGCGAACAGTTACTGTTCCACTTATCTTATATGATTCACCATTTACGTAATATGTAATTTTCGGTTTGAACTTGTGTATATCATAAGGTTTGTAACTACCTAAATCTGGAACAGTTAATTTAATTGTACCCTCTGGATTTGTTGAATATGTTCCAGATTTACCATCAACTTCAATACTCCAACTCTCCACCTCATAACCCAATCCATTAGTTAAATATATAGTTAATGTTCCAACCTTGGTTAAAGAAGTTCCCTTACAAGGTAAACTTGGTTGGAATGAACATTCTTCACTCATATAATTCTGCGGGTTGAAAACACCCATTGAAAAAAGTACTCCTATAACTACTACAAGAATAAGTAAGGCCCATCCATAAGTCATTAAATATTCCATTGCTGCTTGTCCTCTCATTTTACTCATGTGTAAAAATGTGTTTCTAAACTTAATAAACTTTATTAAAAAAAGAACTATATGACTAATTATGATCCCATGCTAGGCAAATTAATCAATACAATCCCGTTAAGTGAAACGGAACCTTTTGAGGATAAAGGGAAAATTCACATATTTGAGGAAGGTATAGTTTTTGAAGAAGAGGATGGTGCAACATTACAGGTTTTTTACAGGTACATTAACGATTTAGTATTCCTTGAAAAGGCATTATATGATAAGTATTTATGTCAGTTAATATACAAGAATTACATAGGCAATGAAACTGTAAGGAATTTATATATTAATGTTGATGATTATAATTATATTAGAGAAAAGGTGAAAGCATGAAATTTGATAAAGTACCAGTTATGGACGTAAACGCCCCTGTTTCCGAGGCAATTTCTCAAATAATAAGGGGAGAGCCTTGTGTTATTGTAACGAAGAATGATAACTATCACGGAATATTTAGTGAACTTGATGTTCGTGATGTAATTGACGCATCAAAAGAAAGGTTAGGTACAGTTTGTGACACGGCACCATTATTAACAGAAATGATTGATTTACGTGATGCGGTTAAAATGTTCCTTAATGGTAAATATAAAGCGTTACCAATATTAACAATGGAAGGGTTCATGGTAATAAAGAGAACAACATTACTCAAACTTATAATTGAAAAGAAAATGTTGCCTGAAGTTTCAGTAGGTGAAGTTATGACAACTCCTTTACTCACAGTGGATGTGAAAGATAACGTTGGACATGTTAAAACATTAATGAGGAAAAATAACGTTAGAAGAGTTGTAATTACAAAAGGTGATGTTCTCGAAGGTATAATTGCCATGAGAGATTTACTTATATTACATGAAAAGCCAAACCAGAGAGCAGATTCATTTTTAACTTATAATAAAAGCAAGGAAGGTTTTGACACGTTCCCCGTAACAGATTTCATGGAGAAGACAGTTAAGACAATTTTACCTGAAACTTCACTTGGACAAGCAGTTAATTTATTATCCTCTTCACCTGGTTCTTCAGTTATTGTTGTTGAAGGTAAGAAACCAATCGGTATATTAAGTGCCCGTGATGTTCTTGAACTTGCAGCTACAAAGAAGGAAGTGTTACCAGTTCATTTCAGTGGCCTTGGCGTTTCCGAAGCACAACATGAAGATGAATTGAGAAGTTTAGCAGAAAAAACATATGAAAAAGTATCTTCTATGGTACCTGTTGAATACATGGCCATCCATTACAAGAAACAAAGGACTGATGGTTTGAAAACAAGGTATGAGGTTCACGTAAGGATAAGATCAAAACAAATGATTACAGTAACAAATGCAGATTGGGATGTCCGTACGGCCACACAAGGTGCCATGAAAGACCTTCTCACTGTAATTAAAAAACACGTATCAAAATAAGTTATAGCCAGCGAGTTCAAGGGGGTTAAGGGGGCTCGCCCCCTTCCCGTCCTGCAGGGGCGGAACCCTGCCAAGGTGCCATGAAGGATCTTCTTACCGTTGTTAAAAAGCATGCATCTAAATAAGGGGGAGAAGCAGAACGGACGAAGAGGGGGATTATCCCCCTCTGCACCGGTTGTTAAAAAACACGTATCAAAATAAGGAAAAATTAGTAATTGATTTTAATTCCATTTAATTTTTTATCTTCTTTTGTATCAACTGTATCTAATGTAATTGATACCATTTTTGTTTCACCATTAACTTTAACTTCCATAACAGAATTTTCATAAACCATAATTAATTTACCTGTCTCTTTATTCTTTAAAATTACAATAGGTTTATCCTTATCAAAGGTAGTTGATAAAGACACAAAAGATAAAAAGTAAAATGTTTCGTCACCGATTTTAATTTCAGTTTTTTGTTCCAATTCACCAAACATTTTATGTGCCAAATCGTCAGAAGTACTATATGTTCCTTTACTTAATGGTTCTTTAAATTTAATTGTTTCACTTTTATCTTCCTTAACATTTTGTATTTCAACATCTTTGTAAACTAAATTATCTTCTTGTTTTTTTACTCCATAATAACCTGCACCAAGTGTAGCAGTTGAAGTTAAACTAATTGCCATGGTGATTCCAATTGCAGTTTCATATTTATTAAAAATCTTTTTGAAAGCATTTGTTTTCTTTTCCTTTTTAATTTCAGTTTGGTTTGTTTGAGTTTTATTCATACATTTATTGTGTTTAAACTACTATTTAAACTCTTCTATTTCACCATTCAACACAATCGGAAAAAAAGATTCAATCTCATCTGAATAGTTCATTTTAGGTATTGAATTTAAAAGAAATATTTTTTTGTTTAGAACGTGTGCAAAGGCCATTTCAATAAGTGAATTACCACCTACATAATTCTCAATTCCATTTTTCGTGTAATTCAAAACAAGTATAGCATCAACTTCTTTAATCTCATGGAAATATTTCCTTATAACATCAAGTTTCATTTTCTCTAATTTATTCTCTATTTTAATTGTTCCGTTCGCGTAAGCGTGCGTATTCTCAGGTAATATAACTGTGTGGCCCATATTTTCCAGTTTTTCTTTAACTATAACCATTTCCTTTCCGAAACTCATACTACCGCAAATTGCAACTTTCATGAATTAAGTAAATTTAGCAAACTTTAAAAAAGTAAACTTCTAAAAAGTTGTTATGAAACCTCAAGATTATATTTTTTTATCAAAGAATTTACGTAAAGATGGAAAGTTTAAAGAGGCCGAAACAGTTCTTCTTGATGGTATTGAAAATCATCCAAACAATATTTTTTTAATTAACAATTTAATTCTAACTTATGGTAAATACAAATACGATAAAGCAATTGAATGGTTCAATTACGCAATTAACAATGACATTGAAGATATAATCACGTGTAACATTATGTTAAACATATTTGGTCAAAAGAAGAAAAGAGAAGTGGGTGAAGAGTTATTCAGGTACATAAAAAGTGAATTTAAACATGAGGATTTATCCGTTACATATTCGACAATGTTGAATTTATATGTTTATTTAAATGATAGGGAGGCAAGTGAAAAATTGTTCCATGAAATGGAAACTTTAGAAATGAACAATTATATTACACATAACAGCATGTTAAAACTTTATGTTAAATTACACGATTATGAAAAAAGTGAATCTTTCTTTAGCGAAACCGTTAAAAAAGGTTTAGCTAACTCTCACACTTATAGTACAATTATACAAGTGTATTACCTATTAAATGAGTATAAGAAAGGATTAGAATTAATTCAAAAAGTTCCATACCATTTCAAAGATTCAGTTATATTAACCCACGAAATTGAATTTAACAGAAGGTTAAAGTTATACGATAACTGTTTACTTTTAATTGATAAAGTTTTAGAATTCAAAAACCTTCGCCCTGAAAACAGAACAACAATTAAAATAAATCAAGCTTTCTGTTTTAAATCATTAAATCAAATGGATAAAGCTAAAGAGATATTTAGAGAATTGTATAACGGGATGAGGGAAAATGATCCTTCTTATATTAGGGTTTTAACTGGCATAATTTTCTGTGGGGATACTAAGCAAAGTGAAGTTATCAAGTTCACTCAAGAATTAATGAAAGCCGATAGGGAAAAGAAAGGAAGGGCCCATGCAGTAATTGAAGCTCTCAAAATTTTATCAAGAATGAATGAGGGTTATAAAGTAAATAACATTGAGAGAAATATAAGAAAACAAGATGTTAAGGAAATTAACAAAAACAAAAATTGATTTTCATAACGTTTATATATCTCTCCTTTTCTATTCTTTATTGTGGGTTTCAACATTAAAGTTTTCGTAACAGAAATTACAGAATTAAAAAAGAAAAATCAATTCAAAAAAGCAGAATTTTTATTGGAAGAAAAATTAAAAGAACATCCAAGAAATATTTTCTTAATTAACAGTTTAATGGAAATATGTTTAGATACACGGTTTGATAGAAGCGTAGGTTTACTCAACACTGCTATAAAGTTAGGTGTTGCGGATACAATTACATACTCAATTATGTTAAACAAATTCATTGAAAAAGAAGATTTTCTAAACGTTGATTATTTCTTTAAAAAATGTATAACTAATAGTAAAGAAGATACATGTATTTGTAATAATATGTTAAAATTTTATTTAAAATCAAACGATTTTGAGAATGCTGGGAATGTGTTTACCCATTTAATTAGTACAAATAAAGTGAGTGAAATTACATATTCTATAATCTTAAGCAATTATTATACAAATAAAATGTACCTTGAAGGTTTAAGGTTAATTTCAAACCTCCCTTCTCATATTAAAAAAAATGAATTTATAAAAATTCATGAAATTGAATTCAATAGAAAACTTAAGAATTATGATTTATGTCTTGATTTAATCTCTAATAATTTAAAAGATAAGAACATAAGCCATAATGATGCTACAACTTTACAAACAATTAAAGCGTATTGTTTAAAGGAAATGGGACATAAACAAAAAGCAATTGAATTGTTTAGGGAATTATTAAAAAATATTAATGAAAATAATCCTTCTTATGTTAGAATTATATGTGGATTAATTTATTGCGGTGATGTTAAAATCCATGAACGTGCATTATTTAATCGTATTTTAGTGGATGCTCAAAAAGAAAATAAAGGTAATTCTTCTGATGTAACTGAAGCTTTAAAGAAACTTTAAAATTTAATTTAATGAAACTGGTTCATCAACATCAGGTTTAGTTACACT
>CAYOAB010000041.1:0-6903 GCA_964401875.1 Microcaldota archaeon | reverse complement strand
TATATTCAACGATTTAAAATATACAGATTCATTTTGGAGTTCAAGTGGGGAAGTTAAAAATGGACAGATAGTTATAGGTGGTGAGAAAGGAAAAATATACATAGTGTCAGAAAATAATCCTAAAATAACTTACCTTAACACATTCACGGTAGATGGAACGCCTTTAAGTTCAACACCCTCTTACCTTAACAATAACATCATATACACAACAAAGGGAGGAAACATATGTGAAATGACCCCTAACGGAGAACATGTATGGTGTTTGAATTTAGGAATAGCATCAACTTCTAAAACCATTATAACAGAAAAATGGATTTATGTGGCTACAAATGATGGAAATGTTTATGGTATTGACCATGAAGGAAAAATGAAATTTAAACATAATATAGAAGCATCGGTTTTAAGAGATGTTAAAAAGGTTGGAAGTATGATTTATTTAACTTCTAATGAAGGAAAATTAATTGCAGTTTCAACATCATCATGTGAAATTACATACCCTAACAATAATGAAGATGTATCAGGAATTAATGACCTTGACATTGAAATTAATGCATTTGCAGACACTGAAATAGTTAGCGTTTCAATTAAAGTTAACGATGGATCCTGGATTCCCACTGAATACAAAGATGGTAAATATATCGTTAAAGTGAATGAAGGGGAATTTAAATTTGAAAATAATATATATTGTAAAGTTACAAGTTTAGATGGTGATGAAAAACCACCTTACTATAACATATATGTAACAAAAACTGGGCAAGGTAAAAACATGGATGTTACAGTTCCTGAATTTATAGGAGTTAGAACACAATATAAATTAGTTATAAACGATGAAAATGGTAACCCCTTGGATAGAGTAAGAGTAACGTTCGGTAATGAAGAATTTAAAGATGTTAACGGGGAGATAGTATTAAACCCGGTGAATAAAGGTAACTTTGAATTGGAAATTAGAAGACCGGGTTACATACCTGTTAAGTCAATGGTAAGAGTTGATGATGATTACACATACGTGATAGCAGGAATAATTATACTTTTATTATTAGGAGTATACGGATTCATGGTATATAGAAAATGGATGAGGGAATAATATGATATTACCAAAACACCACATAATAAATGAAAAACTATTAGATGAAATAATCGGTGAGGAACAGTACCAGCAAGCTGGTGCGGACGTCACTTTGAAAGCTGTTTTCAAATTTAATTCTCCAGGAAGAATTGATTTTAATAACAAAGAAAGAGTTCTAAGTGAATGTGAAGAACTTGAATTTGATGACAAAGATTTCGTTTTCTTACCTAAAGGATTTTATAAAGTGAGATACAATGAAATTATGAGAATTCCATCTACACTTGCCGCATACATTATGCCACGTTCTACAATGTTAAGGTGTGGTGCAACATTACATAGTGCATTATGGGACCCGGGATATGAAGGAAGAGGAGAAGGGTTAATTGAAATTGGTAATGAAAATGGAATTACGTTAAAGAGAAATGCAAGAATTGGACAAATTGTGTTTATGTCTTTACGTGAGGAAGCTAAAGAATTATATGAAGGAAGATATAAAGGTGAAAATATATGAAGAAATTTGTTATAATAATAGGAATGATGTTTTTAGCATCATTGTTTTTGATGGGGTGTACTGATTCAACACCTAAAAAAAGCTGTACAACTGCAAGTGATTGTAAAAGTTGGCAATATTGTGATGTTGAAAAAAGTTTATGTGCACCTAAACCCGGATTTTGTGAAGTCGCATCAGATTGTGGTGACGTAAACAAATATAATTGTGATTCAAAAACAAACAAATGTTCTTTCAAGGCAGGATTCTGTGAATTTGATGCGGATTGTAACACATGGCAAGTATGTGATACTGTAGAAGGATTATGTAAATTGAAAGCTGGTTTTTGTGATAGTAATGATTATTGTACAAATGTATGGGAATATTGTAGTAAAGAAACATACAAATGTGAACCTTTACCAGGAAGATGTACAACGGCGTTCCATTGTAACGCATGGGAAACATGTAACACTGAAGAAAAAGAATGTGAAACTTTAGCTGGTAGGTGTAACACAGATACAGATTGTGAAGTTTGGCAATCTTGTAACACTAAAACTAATACTTGTGCGTTGAAGAAAGGTTTCTGTGGTAATGAAATGGATTGTAAGGCATGGGAGTTTTGTAACGCAGAAAAGAGATGTGACCCAAGAGCAGGGAGATGTAACTTTGACACAGATTGTGGTGTGGGACAATATTGTAACACTAAATCACATACCTGTGAAGTTCCATCTAATGTTTAATTCTTTTTTTAATTTTCTCTTTTAAATACAATAGTGCGCGCTAAGATTAATAGATATGAAGGAGTTATACAAGCTAACCCCGAGACATATGAGGATTTATGGGTATTGTCCAGAATTATTACTGAAAAAAGTATTGTTAGTTCTAAATCAAATAGAAAGTATAAACCTCCAGGAAGTAATAAAGAAGAGAGAATATCTGTTTATACAACTTTAGAAGCAGAGAAAATTGAATTGCATAAACATTCAAATTCATTAAGAGTTACAGGTAAAATATTAGACATAAGACCAGAATTTATAGCTCCTTTAAATTCATATCATACAATTGAAATTAACACAGGGGATGAAGTTAAAATAAAGAAGGATTGGAAAGAATATGAGTATGATATATTAAAAGAAGCAATTGAAAATAGTCATAGGGCAATATTCAACATAATTTTAGTAGATGATGAAATGGCAACTTTTGCTTCACTTAAACAATATGGTATAGACTTTGGTGTTGAAGTGTATAATTCAGGTAAAAAGGTTGATAAGGATAAAGAAATGAGTGGGTTTTTTAATGAAATTGTAAGCGTGATCGAAAATCAAATTCCACAAGATTCCATTATACTTTTAGGCGGGCCTGGATTTGTTAAGGAAAATTTATTGAAATATTTACAAAAGGAAAAAAGTTCAATTTTCAAGAGAACTAAACTTGTTAATGCATCAAATGCTGAAAAGAGTGGGGTTTATGAACTCGTTAAAAGTGATGAAATTAAAACAGTTCTTGAAAATGAAAAGGTTCATTCAATTATGAGTGACATGGAAAAATTTCTTAAGTGTGCGAGCACCACAGGTAAATTGTGTGCTTATGGTGAAAAAAATATTGAATTGGCCGTTAAGAATTCTGCCGTTGAAACATTAATTGTTGTTGATTCACTCATAAGAACAAATGAAAAATTGGAAAATCTAATTAAGAAAGTTAATGCACAAGGAGGTAAAGTTAGTTTTGTCCCTGAAGATACAAGTTTAGCAGAACAAGTTAAATCCTTTGGGGGAATAATTGCTTTGTTACGTTTCGCAGTAAATTAATTTTTCTTTTCCCTAAGATTTTCTTTTAGGAAATGCGAAAAGAGTGAGCAACCGAAAAGAAAA
Organism: Microcaldota archaeon; assembly: GCA_964401875.1. Taxonomy (GTDB): domain Archaea; phylum Micrarchaeota; class Micrarchaeia; order CAILAH01; family CAILAH01; genus CAYOAB01. Next base: position 3,479 of record CAYOAB010000041.1, on the reverse strand, counting down.
GGCTATTTGGTGGGATTATTGCATTACTTAGGTTTAGTGTGAATTAAAACAAAAAAGGAAAATTAATTTTCAAAATTCTTTTGCCATTCGTTAGGCCAAACATTATCTTCTAAATACTTTAAATAACGAACTTTTCTTGCGTTAACGTTATTCATTGATGCTAATAGTAAAACAACATCACTATACCTTGAATCATATACTTCACTTAAATCTCTTTTATTTAACTCTTTATTATTAACGAAATCATCAAGCATTTTATGTAAATGTTGTGCTCTATAGTTCCCATTTTCAGTTTGATATGTTTCGTAAACATAATCTTTAGTTGCATTTTTATGTTCCTTATAAGAGTTATACCATTCTTTACCAATTGTATAAAGTACTACTGGAGCAGATAATAAACTCGCAATCAATAAATGTTTACCTGAAAAATCATTAGGTGAACTTAAATAATGTGAACTAAAAAGACCCGCACTTACAAAAGCACCAGTTCCTAAGAAGGTAGATTTTAATGTTGGACCTACCTCAGGTTCATTTTTAATTTCTTTACAAATTCTTTCAACCATATCTTTCCTTTGTTCGAAAAGATTCTTCTTTTCTTCTGGAGTAGTTGCTTTAGCATTAATAAGGGATTTCAATTGTTCCCTTCCTGTCTGTTTATTTGTTAAATTTGTCATGTTTTATTATGTGGAGAAGTTGTATATAAACTTTACTATTAATAAGAATAGTAATTGTTCTTTTCTCTTTGTTCCCTATCCAAAACAGAATCAGGTTTATTGATTTTAGGCCTAAATGTATCTTGATCTCTTCTCAACGTAATGTCAAGGCCTTTAAGGAACAAGTTCATGGCCTTATGCTTTTCTAATAAAGTACTGGCCTCCCCATGAATTGAAGGATCACCTGTGAAATTGATTAACCTGTTTGAAACTGTATCAATGAAAACAATATCATGATCCACAATGAAAGCTACTTTTTCTTTATTGGAAATGTCTCTACTTATAACATTCGCAATACGCATTCTCTGTTCAACATCTAAGAAAGCTGAGGGTTCATCAAGTAAATATATGTCCGCGTCACGTGATAATGCATGAGCGATAGCTAACCTTTGAAGTTCACCGCCACTTAACCTCTCCAATTTCTTGAAAAGTAAAGATTCCAAATCAAATTCTTTAATATAAATGGCAGAAATTTTTTCTTGCATTATATAATCTTGTACCGTGCCATCAAAATCAATTTGTATATATTGAGGTTTATACGCAACCTTCAAATTTGAAATTTCACCCTCATCACTTTCAATGACGCCAGCAAGAAGTTTAACAAATGTAGATTTACCAATTGCGTTAGGGCCAATTATACCTACCACTTCACCTTTCTTAACGTCACCAGGTTCGGAATGGAAACTAAACCTACCGAAATCTTTCTTGAAAGCAGGATATGAAAGTAATATTTTTTTGTTTTGTTCACCCACTGAGAATTTATTGAACTTAATTTCAACGTCCCTGAACCTAACATTTTCATCTTTCAAGTAACCTTCCATGAACTCGTTTATACCTACACGTGCACCTTTAATTTTACTTACAACTCCGTAAGCACCAGGTTCACCATATAAAACGTAGACATAATCTGCTAAGTAATCTAAAATAGCTAAATCATGTTCAACAACAAAAACTGAACTTTTATCGGATAGTGAACTTATATATTGAGCCATTTTCATTCTTTCATAAATATCAAGGTAAGTAGAAGGTTCATCAAAGAAATATAAATTTGAATCTTTAAGTGATGCAACTGCAATGGCAACTTTCTGTAATTCACCGCCACTAAGTTCACTTAACTTTGAATCTAATATTTTTGTTAATTTAAGGATTTCAATCACTTTTTCTTTACTTTTAATTTCATCAAATTGTGTAAGAACTTCAATTACTGTTTTTTCACTTGCAACCTTTTGTAAGAGTTCAACGTTTTGTATTTTGTAACTCACTTTAATTTCCTTATCTTTTAATTTTTCAAAATAATTTCTTAGTTCAAGATTTTTAATTTCCGGAATTATTTCTTCTAATGTATATGTTTTTGAAAAATCAAAAAAGTTAGGAATTAATTTACCGGAAAGTACATCAAGTAACGTTGATTTACCTATACCATTTTTACCTACAATTGCAACCACACCTTCATTTTTAGGTACAGCGAAATTGTATAACCTGAAAGAATTGACACCATATTGAATGAGAGGGTCACCACCTTCACCGGCCAAATTAATTATTTTAATTGCACCAGCAGGGCATCTCTTGGGACATATACCGCAACCAGTACATAAATCTTCATTAATTACGGGAAAACCTTTATCATCAATTGTAATTGTATCATCACCCATACGTACTCCAGGGCAAATGCTTTGACATACGTAACCGCACCTTTTATTTGTACACTTATCTCTGTCAATTACTGCTATTCTTTTTCCCATAATGGACTAATTAAATGTATGAAATTTAAAAAAGCTTATCAAGAATTATGTGGGAGGAAATACCTAAAAGAGATGATAGGCCGTAGATTAAATAGTTGTTAATGTTATTCAAAAATAGAAAAAGAGTGAATAGAAATGAAACAAAAAAACAAAAGTAAAAAGTATGAGTTAACGTTCTATGTTTAGGTATTAAGAATTCACTTAGGAATATGAGAACAGGGGAAAAAATAATGGAAAATAAAAGTGAATAAATGAAATTAATGTTTAGGTGAATATAGAAAATAAAAAATGAAAAAATAGGTAGAATTACACTTAATATTTTCCTGTATGTTTTACGAGTTTTTGAATTGGGATGGTCAATATCAGGTATTGCTGAAAAAATAAATGATATGAAACTTAGTATAAATATTTGAATTAAATCATATTGTAAAAAAGCACCTAATAGAGCACCTGTAATAAAACCTGTTAATGAATGTGCTAAGAAATTAGGCATGTTATAATATGGAGATTAAAAATTAAAAAAGAAAGAAGTAAAGAGTGTACAAATGTGAAACCTATGCAGGCATAGGTTTCTTTTTAATGTGAATCCAATGTTTGTCTACTTTCATAGTCATACCCAGTAATACTTACACAGCAAAATAATATAAATGTATCATTAATTTAAGAAAATGAAGATTTAGATATAGACGTAAACCTTTTCTTTCCTCTCAAATATCATGTCATATTTTTCAGACATCTTAACTAAATCCTTCATTTTTATTCCATTTACTTCAAAATTCATATTTATCACAAAGAAAGTTCGCAGGGGGTTTATAAAGAACTATGGGAAGTAGTTTTCCAGTGCAGGGTTCCGCCCCTGCAGGACGGGAAGGGGGATACTCCCCCTTAACCCCCTAATGACCCTCTGACCGCACTATAATTAGTGAAGATATCAAAAATAATAAAAAGAGCGAGCCTGATGGGATGCAGGGTTCCGCCCCTGCAGGACGGGAAGGGGGATACTCCCCCTTAACCCCCTAATGAC
>CAYOAB010000040.1:0-7095 GCA_964401875.1 Microcaldota archaeon | reverse complement strand
TTATATTTGATAATTCCTGTTTAGTTGAACTTGATGAAGAGCCACCACATGAAATCAATAAGGAGGCTTTATTAGTTGCATTAGCTGTTAGTAAAAAGATGGATATGTATATGATTAACCAAATTAATGTAATGAGAAAAACAGTTATTGACGGGAGTAACACTTCAGGATTTCAGAGAACTGCAATAGTTGGTATGAATGGTAAAATTAATACTAGTAAAGGAAAGGTTGGAATCACAACACTTTCAATTGAAGAGGAAAGTGCAAGCATTATAGGAGATAAGGATGAATCTAAATTTGGACTTGATAGGTTAGGTATACCTCTACTTGAAATCACAACTGAACCGGACATTGTTGACGGGGAACATGCACGTGAAACCGCGGAAAAAATAGGTATGTTACTCAGAATGACTGGAAAAGCGTTACGTGGGATTGGTACTATTAGACAGGATGTTAACGTTTCAATTGAAGGTGGTGCACGTGTGGAAATTAAAGGTGTTCAGGAACTTGATGATATACCTTTACTTATTGAAAAGGAATGTGAAAGGCAAAAGAAATTAATTAAAATAATAAAGAAATTACCAAATAAAGAGAATGGAATTATACTTAATGATGTTACGCATTTGTTAAAGGAAGGTAAAGGATGGATACCTAAAGAATTGAGTAAGGGGAGTGTTGGTGTTGCATTAACATTGCACGGGTTGAAAGGGATTTTAGGAATTGAACTTTACGAGAATAGAAGGTATGGTACTGAACTTAGTGATAGAGGTAAAATTTACGGGTTCGGTGGGTTGATTCACGGGGATGAACAACTTGATAAGTACGGAATAAATGAAAGTGAAATTAGAAAGGAATTAAAACTGGAAAAAAATGATAATTTTGTTATACTCATAGGTAAAAACGATGAAAAAATGAACTTTGCGTTCAATGAAATATTTAACAGGGCGTACCTTAAAGAAGTGCCCGGTGAAACAAGGAAAGCTATAGTTAATGGCGGGTCACAGTTCATGAGACAGATTTCAACGGGCGCGCGTATGTACCCGGAAACGGATGTACCTTCAATTAAAATTACTAAAGAATTGATTAAGGAAAGTAAAAAGTATGAGCCAAGAGATCCCGAGATTGTTTTAAAGGAACTTGAAAAGGAAACAAATAAAGATTTAGCACCGCAACTTTTGAAATCTAAACATTTAATGGATTATAGAACTGCAATTGAAAGTGGGGTTGAACCTGTTATTGCTGCAGTTACTTTTGTTAACACATTGAAAAATATTTCGAGGGATAAAATTAACATTGATAACATTGAAGGGGAAGAGATAGTTGAAATATTAGTGAAATATAAAAATGGAAAAATCACAAAGAAAGGAATTGAAGAAATAATTAGAATTAAATGTCAAAATGAAAAAATGAATGTTGAAGAAATAATAAAGAAAAATAAGTTAGAGAAATTAAATAAAAAGGAAATTGAAAAGATAATTAAAGAAGAGGAATATGATGTTAAGAAAATCATGATGAAGTATGCTAATAATGTTGAAGCATCAGAAGTTATGGATTTAATAAAGGGGAGAAAAGTATGAGTTTTATTGATATTAGAAATGAAATTGCAGAAGAAATAAGTGTAATATTAAATGTTAATTATGATGATGTAATTAATTTAGTTCAGAAAAGTGGTGTTGCCACAGCAGACGTTGAATCACGTGTTGCGTTTCGTTTTAGTAAACAAATGGGAAAAAATCCAATTGAAATTGCAGAAGAGTTAAAGAATAAAATGAAAAGGGAAAAGTGGGAAATAGAAAATGTTAAAGGGTACTTGAATTTCAAATTTAAAGATAAATTTTATGTTGAACTTTTAGAAGAAAAAAAAGAGGAAAAAAAGAAAAAAGAAAAAGTAATTATTGAATATCCTTCCGTTAATCCTAACAAACCTTTACACATTGGCCATTTAAGATGTGCTGTGTTGGGTGATTCCACTTCTAAACTATTACAACTTAACGGGTATGATGTAATTAAAATGAATTACATTGACGATTTAGGGTTACAAGTTGCACAAATTGCGTGGTACATAGACAAAATGAAAATTGAACCCAAAGGTAAAAAGTATGATTTATGGTTAGGGGAAGAGTACGTTAACGCATCAAAATTAGCGGATGAAAATAAAGAAGAAATTGAAAAGTTAATGCACACCATGGAGAAAGGGCACGGGTATAAAGTCCGTGAAATGTGTATGAAATGTGTTTTAGCACAACATGAAACTTTACATAAACTTAACATTTATCATAATGTATTGGTGTGGGAAAGTGAAATTGTCCAAAATAATTTATTAAGTGAAGCTATGGGTGAACTTGAAAATAAAGGTATACTTGTTGATGGTGAAGAGAAGTATGCTGGTTGTAAAATAATTAAATTTTCAGATAATGAGAAATTCAAGAACATGTTAGATGCGGATAAAGTTTTCATACGTGCAAATGGTATTGCTACTTATACTGCTAAAGATATTGCATTTCAAATGTGGAAGTTTGGTTTGATTAAGAATAAGATTAGTTTTGAGAGGTTGTATAAACAGGGGGATGGGGAAGAGTTATTCAGCAGTGTATCGATAGATACAAAAAAACAATTTGATTTCAACCACTGTGATAGAGTTATAAACGTCATCGGCATGGAACAAAAGTACCCACAAGAAGTAATTAAAACAACTCTTGAACTTGCAGGTTATGAACAAGCACAAAATTATGTTCATTTATCTTACGGGCACGCTAAACTTGTGGATGTTAAGTTTTCCGGTAGGCAAGGTACTTGGATAGGGTATACTGTTGATGAAGTTTTAAATGAAAGTATTTCCCGTGCATATGAATTGATTAATGAGAAATTCAAAGATTATTCTCAAGAGGAAAAGGAAAAGATCAGTACTGCAGTAGGTATTGGCGCATTGAGATATTCGTTCATTAAAATTAATCCTGAAAGGGAAATTGTATTTGAATGGGACAAAGCGTTAAGTTTTGATGGGGACAGTGGTCCTTACTTACAATACGCTTACGCGCGCGCATTACACATATTACAAAAAACAGGTGATAAGAACACAGGCAAATATAAAATCACTAATGATTATGAGAAGGAATTAATAAAAAAAATAATTGAGTTTGAGGATATAATTTCAGTTTCATCAGATAATGTTACACCTAACAAAGTGGCAGAATATGCATTAGATTTATGTTCAATTTTTAATTCATTTTACGCAAACTGTCCAGTTTCAAGTGAAAGAAATAATGAAATTAAAAATTTAAGAAAGAAAATAATTGAACTTTTCATTGAAAAGTTAGGGTTAAGTTTAGATGTTATTGGCGTTCCGCGCATTGAAAGAATGTGATTTTATGAAGAAAAGAATACTATTACAATTTCCGGAAGGGTTGAAGAATGAAGCGTTAAAGGAAAGTGAAAAGTATTCACAAAAATATGATGTTATAATTTCAAGTGAACCCACTTACGGCGCCTGTGACATTCCTGTTCGTGAAGCTAAAGAATTAGATTGTTTTAAAATTATACATTACGGCCATTCAGAGTTTATGAAAATTGAAGGTATTGAAGTTGAATATATACCTCATCAAATTGATTTCAGTAATTTGAATTTTATATTCAAGGAACTATTGGATGAGATAAAACAATATAAAAAAGTGGGAGTAATAACCAATTTAACACACATTAACCAAATGGAGGAAATTAAATCATTACTTGAAAAGGAAGGAAAAGAAGTTGTAATTTCAAAGGGAAGTGTAAGGTGTAACAATCCAGGACAGATACTTGGTTGTGATGTAACTTCACTTAACAAAACAATAGAGAAAAAAATTGATTGTGTAATTTATTTCGGTGCTGGGAAATTCCATGCTTTCGCACCTGGTGCTATGGAAAATAAAATGGAAGTACCATTCTATTGGGTTAACCCATTTTCAAATGAAACTAAAAAAATTAATGAAGAGATTGACAGGATACAAAAACAAAGGAGAGTAAGTTTAATGAAAGCAAGTGAAGCCAAAGTTTATGGCATACTTGTGAGTTCTAAGGTCGGGCAACACAACCTTAAGAAAGCAATTGAAATTAAAGAAAAAATAGAGGAAAAAGGAAAAAAAGCAATAATAATATATGGAAATACATTTGATTTTGTTTCTTTAAACAATTTCGTTCCGCCACTTGAATGTTTCATTAACACTGCATGCCCGCGTATAATTGATGATCAAAATAAATTTGCAGTTCCCATAGTTAATTATAAAGAATTTGAAGAGATTTGAGTTTTCAGTGCCAGTGAACAACCTTGTTCATTCCCAGTGAAAACCTAAATATTTTCATTAGAACAAACTTTCCAAGCAGGAAGTATATGAATCAATTTATCTTCAATTTTTATTTTATCTTCGCTTTCATTTGTTACTAAATAACCTTCTTTCAAATTATATTCATCCATTGCTTCTAACAATCCATTAAATTCTCTATCTTTATTTTCTGAATTTAAGTTATAACAAACCTGAATTGCTTTAGTAATTTTATTTTTTTCTCGTATAATAAAATCACATTCTTTTTCTTTTTTATGATAATATATTTCTTTATATCTTCTTCTCAAATACAAGAAAATAGAATTTTCAAATAGTCTACCAACATCCTCACTAGAAGATAAAGAAATATTTTTGCATAACCCAGTATCTATACTATATACTTTTTTAGGTGCTCTTATCATTTTTTTTAAGGAATGATCAAACCTTGGAACTGTAAATAATAGATAACTATCTTCAAAATGTGAAATGAATGAAATCACCGTATTAATTGAACCCACTTCAAATAATTTTAGTAGAGAATTATATGTAAATTCTTTTGAAACATTAGATAATAAGTAAATTATCATCTCATTGAGAACCTTATAATTTTTTATATTGTGTCTTAAAGCAACATCGCGCATAAGAATATCGTTCAATAATGTTTGGAATGATTCTTCATTGTTTGTATTTAAATATTCAGGTAGTCCACCTTATTCAAATACACATTATATGAAATCATACTTTTCTCTTGTTTAGTATATTTCAAATATTCATTATATGAAAAAGGAAATAGTTCGTAATCTAAATGCCTTCCGGTTAATTTTGTTCCCAATTCTTTACTTAACAAAGAAGCATTGGAACCCGTTATAATTACTTTTTTATTTTGGTCTAATAACCATCTTACAAAAATTTCCCACTTTTTAACGTTTTGTATCTCATCAAAAAAGTAATATTCACCTTCACCTAATGAAGAAATAAATGAATCATTTAATTTTTCAAAATCACTTGTTTTAAAATTCACTAACCTTGGATCTTCAAAATTTAAGTAATAGAATTTCTTTTTCATTAATTGGTTAAGTAATGTGCTTTTTCCACATCTTCTTATACCCATTATAACTATGGCGAACTTAACGTCTAAATCAATTTCCTTTAATTTTTCTCTTGAAATACCTTTATCATATTTTTGAATATTATTATGTTGTTCCAAAACAATTTTTTCTAAGGTTTCTTTTAATAACACATATATATTTACGCATCGAAGATTTAAAAAGGTTTTCAGTGCCAATGAACAACTTTGTTCATTAGGAATGAACACTTATGTTTTCTCTAAATAATCTATAACTTCTTTATTTGAATCTATAACGGTTTTTAGAATTACTTTTTTATTTTTTAATTTGTTAATTGTGTGTGCATATGTAATTAAAAGTTGTAACTTAATGAATTTTTTTACAGTTTCTTCACTTAAAGGGGATTTCACATTCTTGAATTCATTATATTCTCTCATTATATTTATCAAATCCCTATCATATTCGGTTTCTAACCCGGACAGGTAACATTCACCCCATTGTGCTAATGCTTTGATTGTCTCACCTTGTGGAGTTATAGGTTTATACTCACTTAAATGTATGTTTTTGAACTCTAAATTCATCAATAATAAAAAAACTGCTGAGAGAAGTGCTGTTCTCTTGTTTCCATCCAAGAAAGGATGGTTACAGGCGATTGTGAAAAAAACTTCAGTTGCAATATCTAAAGAATCATAATTTTCATACTTTAATTTTTCAATAAGGTATTCTAATATGGCCTCATACCTTACTCCTGGAGAGGTTGTGGGGTTTTCTGCTATTGAAATTAAGTTTTTATTAACGTGGATAAGGAAATCTACAGTAGGAAATACTTTGTTATTTATTTTGGTTAGATAGTAGAAATCATTATCCATATGTAAAGTAAGGTAACTAAAATATTAAAATTAATTCTGAGTTTATAAACTTATGCTTTTTGTTTAAAAAGGGTACTCAATTTCTGAAAATATATTGAGCAGGGTTTAAAAAGGGGTAGTCAATTTTTGAAAAATAATTGATGAGTTAAATTCCATTATATAGTATTATTTTGTAAAACAGGATATTTGATAAAAACGAGTTATAAAATAAAAATAAAAAAAAAATTAAAAAAAGGTTTCAGACTTATTGTCCCCTTAATGTAGCAATGAAGTTCATTGCTGCATTCATGGTGTCATCTGCAGTGTAACCTGCGACAACGATTTTACCTGCTGCTACTTCAGCAATATATACATCACCTGCTCCTTGGAGTGGGTTTTCTGCTGGGAATAATGCTGCGGTAACATCGTTGACCATTGGGCCTCCTACTGCAATAACTGTTTCAACATTGGTTGCTGCTTTATCCATGATGACTAAGTCAGTTGGGATATTTTGTCTTTTACCTAAGTTTGCAACGTTTGCATTGATTGTACATGCGATACCTTCAATACCTGTAACACTACCTGCACCAGTTGCGGATGTACATGGGCCTACTTCTACGTCAATTGCTTTGACTTTAACTTTTGCACCTAAGACATCAATAGAGTCACCTTCTTTAAGGTTGCTGTATGTCATTGCACCTGCTTCAGATTCAGTTGCGCCTGTAGATTGTAACAAGAATGTTGGTTTTGCCACTTTCTTTGCTAACTGTGCTCTTGCTTTTGCTTCAGTAACACTAACTACTTTAGAACCTCTTTGTGTATAGAAAGGTGCTTCAATAGAATAGTTATCATACAAATCTGCATAATTGGCTGCTGTTAATG